>RFHX01000112.1 GCA_003695725.1 Candidatus Schekmanbacteria bacterium | reverse complement strand
TTATAAGGATATATAAAACTGATAGTAAGGGTGTAACGTAAAGGTCTTTTTGTTGAATTTCTACAAGAATTGTTGTTCCAAGCAGGGCTGTAACTATGATTGTCCGTGTTGTCATCAGCCACTTAAGCCCTAATGAGCTGTGGCTGCCTTTTATTATACCAAAAGCCACAACTTATCTCTTTCTGTTGAAACTGCGGTTTTTATTATTGGATTGCAGTGGCCAATGTAAATATTGGCAGATACATTGCTACAAGAATAAATCCCACTATTCCTCCGAGGACGACCATTAGTGCCGGCTCCATCAATGAAGTCAAAGCTTCGACGGCATTATCAACTTCTTCTTCGTAAAAGTCGGCAATTTTCGCCAGCATGCTGTCGAGAGCGCCTGTAGCTTCTCCAACTCCTATCATTTGAACTACCATAGCTGGGAATACATCGGTTTTTTCGAGAGGTTCAGCAATTGTTTTACCTTCTGCAATGCTCTGTTTTGTTTCAAGAATTGCGTTCCCTATGACTACATTGCCAGATGTGCGGGAAACTATGTCCAATCCTTCGAGGATAGGAACACCGCTTGTAATAAGAGTGGATAAAGTTCTTGAAAATTTTGCAACAGCTGATTTTTTTATGATGTCTCCGAATATGGGCAGTTTCAGAAATATACGGTCAGTAACCAAGCGGCCGCTTTTGGTCCCACGATAATATTTGAATGCGATAATCAATGCCACAATTCCAAAAAAAACTGCAACTCCTCTCCAGCTTGCGGCAAAATGACTCATATTTATGACCATTTGAGTAGTCGGAGGCAATTCTCCTCCAAAATCACTGAACATTTTTGCAAAAGTTGGAATGACAAAAATTAAGAGAGCTGCAACAACAACAAAGGCGACTGAAAGAATTGCGATTGGATAGACACTCGCTTTTTTTACCTTTGACTTGAGAGCCTGAGCTTTTTCTATATATGAAGCCAACCTTTTTAAAACATTGTCCAGTATACCGCCTGTTTCTCCTGCTTCAACCATATTTGTAAATAAATTGTCGAAAACCTTTGGATGTTTGCGAAGGGCATCTGCAAAGGTAGAGCCAGACTCCACATCTTCCTTGACAACAGAAAGAATATCCCGGAGGGGCTTTTTTTCTGATTGTGCTGCAAGTATTTCAAGGCACTGGACAAGAGGAAGTCCTGCTTCAATCATTGTTGCAAACTGACGAGTGAAGACGACAATATCTTTGTCTTCTATTTTTTCACCTAATCCGGGGATTTTTATTTCTATTGCAGTAGCTTTCTTTTTAATCGATGTAACTATGAGCTTTTGAGCGCGGAGAATTTTTTTTGCTTCTTCCAATGAGGGAGCTTCAATTTCGCCTTTTCTGATTTCACGGCTGACAGTCCTTGCTTCATAAACAAAAGCTGCCATTTTTTCTTTCCTCTCCTTAAATTACCTTGTAATATTATATTACTTATTTTCTCTGGGTGCAGTAAAGAGAAAATTAGTCAGGCACTGTGACTCTAACAATCTCTTCTAATGTGGTAACTCCATCTTTTATTTTGTTCAGTCCGCTTCGTCTCAATGTTTGCATTCCTTCTTCTATTGCCTGTTTTTTCAATTCAGGTGTTTGTGCACCCTGCAAGATTAAATCTCGTATGGATTTTGTAAAGGGCATAACTTCATATAGAGCTACTCTTCCCTTATAGCCGGTATTACCGCATTCGGGACAACCTTTTCCGTGGCGGACTTCAATTCCCTGCTCAACTTCTTCTTCTGTAAACTGAACTTTAAGAAGGGCATCTTTGCTTACTTCAACTGGTTCACTACACTTTGAACAGACCTTTCGAGCCAATCTCTGTGCCACTATAAGATTTACTGCAGATGATACAAGAAATGGTTCTACCCCCATATTCAGCATTCTGTTTACGGTTTCAGGCGCATTGTTTGTGTGAAGTGTGCTGAGTACGAGATGGCCTGTCAAAGCCGCCTTGATGCCGATTTCTGCAGTTTCATAGTCCCTGATTTCACCGACAAGGATAATATCCGGATCCTGACGCAAAAAGGAACGCAATGCAGCTGCAAAATTCAAACCAATATCTTCATGCATCTGTACCTGATTGACACCCATTAAATTAAACTCTACAGGGTCTTCAGCAGTCATTATGTTTTCAGTTACTTTGTTCAATTCGCTGATGGCTGAATATAATGTGGTTGTTTTACCGCTTCCTGTAGGTCCTGTTACAAGCACCATTCCAAAGGGCATATGAATTGCTTTTTTGAACTCCTCCAATGGTTTTTCATCGAATCCGAGTTTTGTCATATCGAGTTGCAAATTGGATTTGTCAAGAAGCCGCAGAACAACTTTTTCGCCAAAAAGGGTAGGCAAAATTGAAACTCTAAAATCCATTTCCCTTTTGGGACCTAATTTCAGCTTTATTCTACCATCCTGAGGAAGCCGCCTTTCAGCGATATCAAGCTTTGACATTACTTTGATTCTGGAAACAAGGGCATTTTTTATTTTTACAGGAAGGTCCATTGCTTTATGAAGCACACCATCCATCCTGTATCTTACTCTGAAACTTTTTTCATATGGCTCTATGTGAATATCAGAAACTTTCATCTTGATAGCTTTGAGCAATATGCCGTTAACGAGTCTCACTACCGGTGCATCCATTTCTCCTAAGGAGTCTTCATCTGAGTCTTCTTCTACAACTTCCACTGCGTCAGCTGCACCAGAGACGAGTTTGTCGAGTTCGTCAACTTCAAAATGAGCCATTTCATCTTCTTCCTCTTCCATTCCCGGACCTATTCCAACATCTTCTTCGAGCTCGATATCCTTGTCATCAATAAGCATATTTGCAGGTTGAGAGGAATTGCCGCCTTTTTTGTAATATTCCTCGATTGCTTTTTTAATTTCACTTTCTGGAGCAACAACAGGTTCAACATTGTAACCTGTCATAAATTTGATATCATCAATAGCAAAAACATTGGAAGGGTCAACCATTGCTACTGTTATTGTCGAACCGATACGGCTTATTGGGATTATCTCATATTTTTTTGCGGTTTTTGCAGGAATGAGTTTGCATGCTTCAGGGTCGATTTCAAAGTCTGAAAGGTTTATTGAAGGCACACCATATTGCTGGCTCAGGAATGAAGTAATGGTATCTTCAGTAATGACACCGGATTTAACAAGGACTGTGCCGATTCTTTCCCTTGTCTGTTTTTGAGTCTTTAATGCTTCAATAAGCTGTTCTTTCGTTATCAGTCCAGCATCGATTAAAAGTTGGCCAAGTTTTGCCATAGCTGAAATCCATTAAAAAACAGATGGTTAAAAATATCCAATTATATTCCTAAATTAACAATTAAATTGGATTTATCATTAATTGTCAATATAAGATGAACAATAAATTATCGGTATTCTTTAAGAAAAGCTAATTGCTGATTTACTAACTATTATATTTTAATGCTCTTTTTAAAAGTTTTCCAGTGGGACCTTTGGGA
>RFHX01000111.1 GCA_003695725.1 Candidatus Schekmanbacteria bacterium | reverse complement strand
GAACGCTATAACCTTATAATGGAAGGCAGATGGATAAATGAAGCCGGTTATGAGGTATGTCAATTGTGCGGTTTTGAGATGCAGCTTCATGGTAATTTCATAGAAGAGCATATAAAGGAACATGGCATAACTGTTGAAGAATATAGGCAGCAATGCTGCACTCCGCCTGAGAATTTTGAGGCAGGCATAGGAGCAGAAGCAATCAAAAAGATGCTTATGCAGATTGACCTTGAAGAACTTGCAAAGGAACTGCGAACGCAATTCAAGACTGTAAAATCTGTTCAAACTAAAAGAACTATACTTAAAAGGCTCAAAATTGTAGAAGCTTTTAGAAAATCCGGAAATAAGCCTGAATGGATGATTCTTGATGTCATTCCAGTAATTCCACCAGATTTGAGGCCATTAGTCCCTTTACAGGGAGGAAGGTTTGCAACCTCAGACCTTAATGATTTGTACAGGCGTGTTATAAATAGGAATAATCGTTTGAAAAGATTGAGAGAGCTTGAGGCGCCTGAAGTAATAATAAGAAATGAGAAAAGGATGCTTCAGGAAGCAGTGGATGCTCTCTTTGACAATAGCAAACGAGGCCGTGCATTGAAGGGGCAGAATAAAAGGCCTCTTAAATCCCTAAGTGATATGTTGAAAGGAAAGCAGGGGCGTTTTAGACAAAATCTTCTTGGTAAGCGCGTCGATTATTCTGCAAGATCGGTTATTGTGGTTGGCCCAGAGTTGAAGCTCAATCAGTGCGGAATTCCTAAAATGATGGCACTTGAATTGTTTAAACCTTTCATTTATCACAAGCTTGAGAAAAAAGGGCTTGTGGGGAATATAAAAACTGCAAAGAAGAAAGTTGAACGGCTGAAACCGGAAGTGTGGGATATCCTTGATGAAGTGATAAAGGAACATCCCGTTTTGTTAAACAGAGCTCCAACCCTTCATAGACTCGGGATACAAGCCTTTGACCCTGTTTTGACAGAAGGGAAAGCAATAAGCATTCATCCTCTTGTTTGCGCTGCATATAATGCTGACTTTGATGGAGACCAAATGGCTGTGCATCTGCCACTTTCAAATGAAGCGCAGTTGGAAGCAAGAGTTTTGATGATGGCATCACAGAACATTCTTTCTCCTGCCCATGGGAACCCTCTTGCCGTACCAAGCCAAGATATGGTTTTGGGACTTTATTATATGAGCAAGGAGAAGAAGGGGGTAAAGGGAGAAGGTATGGCATTTTCCTCCATCGATGAGCTTAAAATGGCGTATGATATGGGTGAGGTTGATATTCATGCCATTGTGAAGACAAAGGTTAATGGGCATACTGTTTCATCTGTAGTCGGTAGATTCTTGTTGGCAGATATTTTGCCTTCTGAAATTCCCTTTGAATATGTTGATAAGGAGATGAAAAAGAAAAATATTGTCGAGCTTGTTGAAAAGTGCTTTAGGACGGTGGGATTGAGAAGGACAGTTGTCTTTTTGGACAAGCTTAAAGAGCTCGGATTCTCATTTGCCACAAAGGCAGGAATTTCATTTTCAATTGCAGATTTAAAAATTCCTCGCCAAAAGCAAAAGCTCTTGGAGAGCGCTGTTAATGAGGTAGTAAAAATCGATAAAGAGTACAAAGAAGGAATAATTACAGCTGGTGAGCGTTATAACAAGGTTGTTGATACATGGTCGCAGACAACAGACCGTGTGGCAGAAGAACTCCTGAAGGAATTGCAGGAAGAAGATGAAAAACTTAAAAAGGACGAAAGTGCTACGAATGAGCAGTTCAATCCGGTTTATATGATGTTGGATTCAGGAGCTCGCGGAAGCGCTAATCAGATACGTCAGCTTGCTGGAATGAGAGGTTTGATGGCAAAGCCGTCAGGTGAGATTATTGAAACGCCAATTCAATCGAACTTCAAGGAAGGATTGTCTGTTTTAGAGTATTTTATTTCCACACATGGAGCAAGAAAGGGACTTGCAGATACGGCTTTGAAAACTGCCAACTCAGGGTATTTGACAAGAAGGCTTGTCGATGTTGCTCAAGATTTGGTGGTTACTGAAGAGGACTGCGGAACAATAGACGGAATTGAAGTAGAAGCCTTAATGGAGGGCGGTGAAATTATTGAACCGTTATCGGATCGAATACTTGGAAGAACATCTTTGGAAGATATCAAAGATCCAACAACAGGTGAAATAATAGTAAAAGCCAATGAGGAGATAAATGAAGAAGTAGTGGAATTGATTGAAGATGCAGGTATTGACAGAGTTAAGATTCGTTCGATCTTAACATGTGATTCCAAACAGGGGACTTGTGTAAAATGTTACGGCAGGGATCTCGCTACAGGTGAGAGTATTAAGATTGGCGATCCAATAGGTATAATTGCCGCACAATCAATTGGTGAACCCGGAACGCAGTTGACAATGAGAACATTCCACATTGGAGGAGCTGTTAGCGGCGCAAGTACTTTGTCAAGCAGAAAAGCAAAAAACGCTGGTAAGGTAAAGTTGAAGAATATTAAAACTTATCAAAATAGGGAAGGCAAAGAAGTTGTTGTAAGCAGGAAAGGAGTTGTAGTTGTAGATGAAGGCAACAATAGGGTGAGGAATTATCCAGTTGAATATGGTGCACATATGAAAGTTAAAGACGGTGACGATGTTGAAGCAGGACAAATTCTTTTTGAATGGGATCCTCATAACAAGGTAATTATCTCAGAGAAAAATGGGAAAGTAAAATTTGGTGATATTATTGAAGGCCAAACAATCAAGCAGGAAGTTGATGAAATTACTGCCCATACAATGAGAGACGTTGTCGACTATAAGGATGAAAGCAAAGAGCCCCGTATATCAATCAAAGATGAGAATAATAAAACTGTTGCAAGATATCAGTTACCGACAGGTGCATATATTGAAGTTGAAGAAGGAGATTACATTAAACATGGCGACATCATTGCAAAGATTCCGAGAGAGACTACAAAAACAAAGGATATGACTGTAGGTCTTCCTCGTGTAGATGAACTTTTTGAGGCAAGAAAGCCAAAAGAGCAGGCAATAATAAGTGAAATTGACGGAATTGTTGAACTTCCCCGAGAGATGGTCAAAGGGCAGAGAAGGGTAATTATAAGGCCTGAGAAAGGTAAGGCAAAAGAGTATTTGATTCCTCGAGGAAAGCACATTCTTGTACAGGATGGAGAATTCATAAAAGCTGGAGAAGCACTTGTCGATGGTTTGCCCAATCCCCATGATATTTTGAAGGTTCAAGGACCTCATGAACTTCAGAAGTTTTTGGTAGCTCAAGTGCAGGAAGTATATCGCTTGCAGGGTGTTAACATCAATGATAAGCACATTGAAGTAATAGTGCGGCAGATGCTTAAAAAGGTTAAAATAAAAGACCCCGGTGATTCAGAATATATCGTAGGACAGCAGGTTGATAAAATCGAAGTTGAAGAAGTGAACAAAAAGCTGAGAAGTGAAAAGAAAAAGCCAGCAGACTGGGAGCCTGTCCTTCTTGGAATTACGAAAGCGGCTTTATCTACGACAAGCTTTGTTTCAGCGGCATCCTTTCAGGAAACAACGAGAATCCTTACGGAAGCCGCTATAAACGGCAAAGTGGACAAGCTCACAGGGCTTAAAGAGAATGTAATAATGGGGAAACTGATTCCTGCAGGCACAGGACTCGATGCATACAGGAAAGTAAAAATTGCATTAGATGAAGAAATTGCTTGACAAAAAGACTTTTCATAGCTAAAGAATGCAGTCTTTCAAGCAATTTTTTGGAAGTAAGGTCTGAATTTAACTTAAAACATTAACCCTTAACCAGAAAGGTTTTTTATGCCAACTTTGAATCAACTTATAAGAAAAGGACGAAAAAAGATTAAGGAAAAATCTGATTCTCCTGCTCTTTCAAATTGTCCACAAAGAAGAGGTGTATGCTTGAGAGTTTATACAACTACACCCAAGAAACCAAATTCTGCGTTAAGGAAGGTGGCAAGAGTCAGACTTACCAATGGCTACGAGGTTACCTGTTATATTCCGGGTGAAGGACATAATTTGCAGGAACATTCTATTGTATTGATAAGAGGCGGAAGAGTTAAAGACCTTCCAGGTGTGAGATATCATGTTATTCGTGGTGCTTTGGATACAGCAGGAGTTTCCAATAGGAAGAAGGGAAGATCTAAATACGGTGTTAAAAGAGAGTCGAAATAGCAGAATTGTAGGATAGCAAAGATGCCAAGAAAAAAATTTATAAGAAAAAGAGAATTGGATCCTGATTTAAGATACGGGAGTGTATTGGTAACACGTTTCATAAATAATCTTATGCGTGATGGTAAAAAAAGCACTGCTGAGAAGATTTTTTACAAAGCAATTGAGAAGATTGGTGAAAAGACAAAGAGTGATGAGCCGATCTCTATTTTTTATAAAGCAGTGGAGAATGTAAAACCATCATTGGAAGTCAAATCGAGAAGAGTTGGAGGCGCAACATACCAGATACCTGTTGAAGTTCCTCCTGATAGAAGAATATCATTGAGCATCAGGTGGCTAATAGCAGCTGCAACTGCAAGGAAAGAAAAGAGTATGATTGAAAAACTTGCGGCAGAATTAATAGATGCAGCAAATGATTTAGGAGCTGCTATTAAGAAAAAACAGGATACTCATAAAATGGCGGAAGCTAACAAAGCTTTTGCTCATTATAGGTGGTAATCGACAATGGCAAGAATTGTTCCCTTAGAAAAGATACGTAATATAGGAATAATGGCACATATAGATGCCGGTAAGACAACTACGACTGAGCGGATACTATATTATACCGGTATTCTTTACAGAATGGGTGAAGTCCATGAGGGCTCAGCTACGATGGATTGGATGGAGCAGGAACAGGAAAGAGGTATAACGATTACTTCAGCGGCAACTACCTGTTTTTGGAAGAACCACAGAATCAATATCATCGATACGCCGGGCCATGTCGATTTTACCGTTGAAGTAGAAAGGTCTTTGAGAGTGCTTGACGGAGTTGTTGCAGTATTCTGTGCCGTTGGAGGCGTTGAGCCTCAGTCAGAAACCGTGTGGAGGCAAGCAGATAAGTATAGAGTACCGAGAATTGCTTTTGTAAATAAAATGGATAGAAGCGGAGCTGACCTTTTTAGATGCCTTAAAATGATAAAGGAAAGGCTAAAATCCAAACCGCTTCTTTTACAATATCCTATCGGCACAGAAGAGAACTTTGAAGGGGTATTTGATCTAATCACTATGAAATCGATTTATTTTGATGAAGAAAAACTCGGCCTTGAAATGAATATCGTTGATGAAGTACCGAAGGGAAGTGAGGAAGCAATTGCTGAAGCAAGAGAAAAACTTGTTGAAATATTGGGCGAGTTTGATGACGGCATAATGGAAAAATATGTTGAGGGTATAGACCCCTCGGAAGAGGAATTTAAAAAAGTCATAAGAAGGCTTACTGTCGAGAATAAAATTACTCCTGTATTGTGTGGTTCAGCATTTAAGAACAAAGGAGTTCAACCATTACTTGATGCAGTTGTCGATTATCTTCCTTCTCCAATAGATATACCGCCTTTTAAATCGGTTCCAATGAATGGCAACGGTTCGACAGAAATCTTCGCAGACGACAATAAACCATTTACAGCGCTTGCATTTAAGATAATGACTGATCCATATGTTGGACAGCTTACTTTTTTCAGAGTTTATTCGGGAAGTTTAAAGTCAGGTGCGCAAATTTTAAATTCATCTAAAGGTAAAAAGGAGAGAATCGGACGGCTTCTAAAGATGCATGCAAATAAAAGGGAAGAAATTAGCGAAGTCTATGCAGGCGATATAGTAGCGGCAGTAGGACTAAAACATACATTTACGGGTGATACTCTTTGTGATGAAAATCATCCTGTTTTGCTTGAGTCGATTAAATTTCCAGAGCCCGTTATCTCAGTGGCAATTGAGCCTAAAACAAAAGCAGATGAAGAAAAGCTTGCTCTTTCTCTTACTAAACTTATGCAGGAAGATCCTTCTTTCAAGGTTTCCAGAAATGATGAAACTGGACAAACAATAATTTCGGGAATGGGCGAACTTCATCTGGAGATTGTTACAGACAGATTATTGAGAGAGTTTAATGTTGGTGCAAATGTAGGAAAGCCAAATGTTTCATATAAGGAAACAATAAAGAAAGCCGGAGAGGGAGAGGCAAGATATGTGAGACAAAGCGGTGGAAGAGGCCAATATGGTCATGTAAAAATTCGGCTTGAACCATTGAAACCAGGTTCAGGTTTTGAGTTTGAGAGCCAGATTGTGGGTGGTGTAATCCCTAAGGAATATATTCCAGCAGTTCAAAATGGAATAAAAGAAGCAATGGAATGCGGCATTCTTGCAGGCTATCCCGTAATAGATGTTAAAGCTGTTTTGCTCGATGGTTCATATCATGAAGTTGATTCATCAGAAATGGCTTTCAAAATTGCTGCTTCTATGGCTTTCAAGGAAGTATTTAATAAATGCAAGCCTGTCCTTCTTGAACCGGTGATGGCTGTTGAGGTTGTGCTTCCAGATGAATATGTGGGTGATGTTATTGGTGATTTAAATTCAAGAAGAGGTGAAATTCTCGGAATGGAGCCAAGAGCAGGGTCACAGGTCATAAAAGCGCAAGTTCCGCTTGCAGAGATGTTTGGATATGCAACTGCATTGAGGTCAAAGACACAAGGGCGTGCAACATATACGATGCAATTTGCTTTTTATAAAGAGGTTCCGCAAAATATTTCTGAATCTCTTATTTCAAAGGTAGGCGGTCTGCAAAGGGCTATTTAGCTTTTTTAATAATACAATGCTGAAAATAATAAAATAAATAATTATGGAGGAATAAGAGATGGCGAAGGAGAAATTTGATCGTTCGAAGCCGCATGTAAACATAGGTACGATAGGACATATAGATCATGGTAAGACGACGTTGACGAGTGCGATAACGCG
>RFHX01000110.1 GCA_003695725.1 Candidatus Schekmanbacteria bacterium | reverse complement strand
AGGCTCGATTGCCGCACCTACTGCAGGACTTCATTTTACGAACGAGCTTTTGCAGAAAGTTGAGGGGCGGGGAGTTACAATAGTAAAAATAACCCTTCATGTAGGAAAAGGAACATTCATTCCAATAAAAACCCAAAACATAGAAGAGCATCGGATGGAAGAAGAGGAGTATTTTATTAGTGAAAAATCAGCCGACATATTGAACCAAGCTTTAGAGGAAGAAAAAAGAATAATTGCAGTTGGCACGACAACGACAAGAGCCCTTGAAAATGAAATTTCGAAGAATGGAAAGTTTACAGCAGGAAGGGAAAGAGCGGATATTTTTATATACCCCGGCTACAAATTTAAAGCAATAAATGCACTTATTACAAATTTTCATTTACCACAATCAACATTGCTTGCCCTTGTAAGCGCTTTTTGTGGAAGAGAAAGAATATTGTCTGCTTATGAATGTGCCAAAGAAAATGGATATAGATTCTACAGTTATGGCGACGCAATGCTCATCATTTAAGTTTGAGGTGTTGAGTAGTGATTCTTCTACATCAGCAAGAAGAGGTCGTATTCATACCTCTCGCGGGATTATAGAAACACCTGTCTTTATGCCTGTTGGAACGCGTGCCGTTGTAAAAACACTTTCCTCCAAGGAGGTATCAGAACTTGGTGCAGAAATACTTTTGTGCAACACTTATCATCTTACCTTGCGCCCTGGATATGAGCTTGTTGAAAGAATGGGCGGGCTTCATAAATTTATGAATTGGGAAAAGCCGATTCTTACCGATAGTGGAGGCTTTCAGGTATATAGTCTCGCAAAGTACAACAAGATACTCGATGATGGAGTAGAGTTCCGTTCACATATAGATGGTAAATCTTATTTCTTTACTCCTGAACTTGTAATGGAGATACAAGAGAAACTCGACTCAGATATCGTGATGGTATTTGATGAATGTATTCCATATCCTGCTGACCGAAAATATTGTGAAGATTCAGTAAAAAAAACAATTGAATGGGCTAAAAGGTCCAAGGCGGCAGTTAAAGGCGACAATCGGGCAGTTTTCGGAATAGTGCAGGGGGGAGTTTATCAGGATTTAAGAAAATACTGCCTGCAAGAATTAGAAAAGTTGGATTTTGATGGCATAGCTATTGGAGGCCTCAGTGTGGGAGAACCAAAAGAAGAGATGATTTCGATTTTGAATTATATAGCGCCAATAATAGACGAAGGGAAACCTCGATATCTTATGGGTGTAGGAACTCCTGATGACATATTAGAGGCAGTATCAGCCGGAGTGGATATGTTTGATTGCATTATTCCTACAAGACAGGCAAGGAATGGTGCCCTTTTTACTTGGAATGGAAAGATAATCATAAAGAATGCTCAATATGCAGAAGATGATAAACCTGTCGATGAGAAGTGCGGATGTTTTACCTGCAGAAATTACACAAGAGCTTATTTAAGGCATTTGTATCAACTTAGAGAAACACTTGCTTTAAGATTAAATACAATACATAATCTCTTTTTTTATTTTGAATTTATTGCCAAAGTAAGAAAAAGTATAGAGGAGGGAAGTTTTGGAAGCTTTGCCTCAGAAATAAAAGGGAGGTGGAATTAATGATTGGTTTGGCATATGCAATGGCACAGCCAGCAGGAAATGGTCAGCCGCAGGGGTCAGGCATTGGTTTGATTATTATGATGGCTGTCATCTTTGGACTTTTTTATCTTCTTATTTTGAGACCTCAACAGAAGGAGCAAAAAAAACTTCAGGATATGCTCAAGTCGATAAAAAAGGGTGATAGAGTTATTACAAAGGGAGGTATATACGGCACTGTGATTCAAGAAAAGGACCAAAATACACTGCTTTTGAAGATTGCAGATAATGTGAAGATTGAAGTTATGAGAAGTGCCATTATCAGCGTTTTGGAAAAAGGGAAAGAAGGGAAGGATTAAGAATTTAAAAGGTTATTGATTAAATATGGAGTTTTCGTCTTATGGATAAAACATTGAAATGGAAAATTGGTCTTGTTGCAGTATTGGTAGTCCTTTCGTTATGGGTTTCTTATCCAATAAAAGAAAAGATTAATTTGGGGCTTGACCTGCAGGGTGGAGTCCATCTTTTAATGGGCGTTGATACTGAGAAAGCTGTTATAAATGAGACTATTAGAATGAAGAGCTATATCGAAAGGGCATTGAAGGAGAAAAAGATAAAAGTTGAATCAACGGATGTCCAAAAAGATAAATCATTCAATTTAAGCTTTATATCGCAAGAAGCTAAAGAAAAAGCCAAAGATGTGATTGAAGACATATATCCTGAATCCAATATTCAGGATGTTGATGGAAAAACATTAAAGATATCTATGTCTCAGAAAATGTTGAACAATTATGTAAATCTTACAGTCCAACAGGCAGTAGAGGTTTTAAGAAACCGTGTTGATAAATTCGGAGTTTCAGAGCCAATAATTCAGAGACAGGGAAGGGATAGGATTGTAATTCAGCTACCGGGACTTGATGACCCTGCAAGGGCAAAGAAGGTGATTTCCACGGGCGGTGTCCTTGAATTTAAGCTTGTCATTGACAGTGGACCTTCACCTGAATCCATAATGGAAAAATATAATCAAAAACTCCCTGAAGGTACGGAAATACTGCCTATTGAAACACCGGGTGAAGAAGGAGAGGGCGCAATAAGAGGGTATGTTTTGGTAAAAAAGGAAGCTGAGATAACAGGCAAATATTTAAAAGATGCAAGAGTAGGCCAAGACCAATATGGATTGCCTTCCGTAAATTTTGAATTCAACAGCGAGGGAGCAGAGATATTTGGAAATGTAACAGAAAAAAATATAGGGAAACAACTTGCAATCATTCTCGATGGCAAGGTCCAATCATCACCAGTTATACGGTCAAGGATAACAGATCGGGGAGAAATAACAGGAAACTTTTCATATGAAGAAGCTCAAGATTTGGTTGTAATTCTTCGCGCAGGTGCCCTTCCTGCTGTACTTGAATATTTGGAGGAACGCACTGTTGGCCCATCATTGGGTGCTGATTCGATTAGAGCAGGTGTAATTGCTTCTATCGCAGGTTTCATTTTGATAGTAATTGCAATGGTTGTTTACTATAGATGGTCAGGCTTGGTTGCCAATTTTGCACTACTTTTGAATGGAATATTTCTTATAGCTGCAATGTCATATTTTAAATTTACATTAACCCTGCCCGGAATTGCTGGAATAGTTCTGACACTTGGAATGGCTGTGGATGCAAATGTTCTCATATATGAGAGAATACGAGAGGAATTGAGACTTGGCAGGACAGTTAGGTCTGCTGTTGATATGGGATTTTCAAAGGCATTTGGGACAATTCTTGATTCAAACATCACAACTCTTATTGCAGGTCTTGTAATGTTTCAATTTGGTACAGGTCCAATCAAAGGATTTGCTGTTACATTGAGTATTGGCCTTATAATAAGTATGTTTACAGCAGTTTTTGTATCGAGGATTATATTCGATATGAGAATTGGAAGTAAGAAGGTAACAAAATTGAGCATATAAAGTCATAAGGAGAGGACAGAGGACAATGGAAATATTTAAAGCAGATATGAATATCGATTTTGTTGGAAAATCAAAATATGCATTTATTTTATCAATGCTGTTGATTGTACTTACACTTTTTTCGATTCTATTTCATAAGGGTATAAATTTAGGAATAGATTTTGCAGGCGGAACATTAGTAGAAGTAAAATTTGCCAAAAAGGATATCTCTATTGATGATGTAAGAGATGCATTAAAAGAAATCGGGCTTGGTTCAAGTATTATTCAAAGATTTGGTGAAGAAGACATCCTGATTAAGACGGAGTTGAGTGAGGCAGGGAAAATCGGGGATAGAATACAATCTGCATTAGAGGATAAATTTAGTAAGGATTCCTTTACTATTCAGAGAGTAGAAATGGTAGGCCCTGCCGCAGGGGAAGCATTAAAGCTGAAAGGCGAAAATGCGCTTCTCTATTCAATAATTGGAATGATTATTTATATCTCATATAGATTCCAGAACCGCATTGCTATCCCAATTATTGCAGTTGCTCTTATAACATGGATGCTGTCGACTACTTCTTGGATTTCTGTAACAGCTTTATCCATTGCTTCTCTTGTCGCCACAATTGCGGCATGCATATGGTTCAATTTTCGACAAGCTCTTGCAGCTATAATTGCACTGATTCATGATGCTGTAATAACTTTGGGATTTTTGTCTGTCACAAATAAAGAATTTACTCTGCCAGTGCTTGCGGCAATATTGACTATCATAGGTTATTCTATAAATGACACTATTGTTGTCTTTGACAGAATCAGGGAAAATTTGAGTAAAAGGAAGGATATGCCTTTGCGAGAATTGATTAATAAATCAATAAATGAAACAATGAGCAGGACTATAATAACCTCAGGATTAACACTTCTTGCTGTCCTTTCCATTTTTATTTTCGGAGGAGCAGTTATCCATGATTTTGCCTTTGCTCTTCTCGTAGGTGTTATTATCGGAACATATTCTTCAATTTATATTGCAAGTCCTATACTTATTACTTGGGAAAATGTAGCACAGAAAAGAAAAAAAGAAGAAATACTTAGAAGAAGAAAAAGATAAAAAATAAGATTTTAATGGATTTCGTTAGTATTTATCCTTTTTT
>RFHX01000109.1 GCA_003695725.1 Candidatus Schekmanbacteria bacterium | reverse complement strand
TTCAAATAATGAGTTATAAACATTTTACCAAGTTTTTTTTACCACAATATTCAGCAATTAAAATTATGTTTTCTTTAATGAAAATATGGTTTATAAGTTTTCAACATCTATTACTTTTATTATCTACTTCTATTGAGGAGAAACTATGAAGATTAGAATTAATCAAGCAAACCTCCTTAAAGGACTATTAAAGGTCCAAAACATAGCTACTAAAACAACCACGATGCCAATACTTTCAAATGTAATGCTCTGTGCTGAGTCTAATGAAATAACACTGTTTGCTACAGACCTACAAGTTGGCGTCAGGGGAAGCTACGAATGTGAAGTCGAACGTGCAGGAGCTGTTGCAATTCCATGCAAGAGGTTTTATGAGATTGTAAAAGAGCTTCCTGAATCAAATATAATGATTGAACTCTTGGATAACTATTGGGTCAATATCGAGTGTGACAGCATAAAATTTAAAATATCAGGAATCAACCCTGAGGATTATCCAAAGTTTCCTGATGTTAAAACGGAATCTTCAATTAAAGTTGAAGTTGAGCTGTTGGCTGAATTGATTGGAAAGACTGTTTATGCCATATCTACAGACGAGGGAAGATTGAATATTGCAGGAATGTTGTGGAGAATGGAAGGTAAGGAATTTGAGTTGGTATCTACTGATGGCCATAGATTGGCAAAAGTCAATGCTGAATTGGATGGTGCAGATGGAAAATTCAGAGTTACTGTGCCAAGAAAAGGTATTCAGGAGATTAGAAGAATTCTTGAAAGCGATGAAGGTAATGCAGAGTTTAGCATTGGAAAGAATTATCTGCTTATGAAAAAGGATGAAGTAGAAGTTGTTGTAAGGTTGATTGAAAGTGAGTTTCCTGATTATGAGAGGGTGTTGGTTGAAAATGCAAAGATCAAGTTGACAGTTGATAGAGAAGTTTTGAGGCACAGCGTGAAAAGGGTAAGTTTGATGAGCAACGAGAAGACGAGAGCTATACGGCTTAAAATTACAGATAATAGGATAGAGTTGAGTTCAAATGACCCGGAAGTTGGAGAGGCAACAGAGTTGATTGAATGTGAATATGGTGGAGAGGAGGTTGTAGTTGGTTTCAATTCCAGATATTTGCTTGATGCCATTGAAGTTATGGATGGAGGAAAAGTTACAATGGAATTGAATGAGCCATTGAGTCCCTGTATGTTCAGTAGTGAGGAAGACAAGCAGTATGTTGGTGTGATAATGCCAATGCGGGTTTGATCAGCTTTGTGGATAGAAAATATCAGCATAAGAAATTTCAGGAATATCGAAAGCGCTGATATTCAGATAGGCAACTGTAATCTCCTGATAGTCGGGGAAAATTCCCAAGGTAAGACAAGTGTTCTCGAGGCGATTTATCTGTTTTCGTTGTTTAAATCCTTTCGTTCCTCAAAAAGGTATGATGTAATTAGCTTTGGAGCTGATTTCTCTCATCTGAAGATAAGGATTGGAAATAGAAACGGTTTTGTTACCTGCAATGCCGTAATAGACAAAGAGGCGGGAATTTCGGTAAAACGGGAAGGCACACTTCTCAAGAGGCGTGATATCTTCAATCTTTTGAATGTGGTGGTGTTCCACCCCGGATCTATAAATCTTATAGAAGGTGGACCTGATAAGAGGAGAAATTTCATCGATTCTGTAATCGTTAAATGTGATCCATCATATCTGAAGATTCTAAAGCTCTATAAACGGGCATTGCTTCAGAGAAATGCGCTTTTGAAAAAGAGTTCTGTGAAAGAAAGGAATAGCCAGCTCGATGTGTGGGAGAATGAGATTTCCAATTATGGAGCAATGATAAGAAAAAGGAGGATCTCATACATCAGAGAGATCAATGAATTGATAGCAGATAATTTTTCAAGGATATTTGGAAGAAAGGCAGATATCAGGCTTACATACTGTGGATTTGATGAAAGTGAAGAATCAAGAGAAGATATTAGAAAGGAAATTTTAAAGAATTTGATTGAAAGAAGGCAAAGTGATGTGAGATTCGGTTATACATCATATGGGCCGCATCGTGATGTAATTAATGTAATCTCTGAAGGACAGGATATGAAAAAATTTTCCTCGAGAGGAGAGCAACGGGCTGCAGTATTTTCTCTATTGGAAGCTGAAGCCGAGCGTATCAAGAAGGAAAGGGGCGAATACCCTGTTTTTTTGGTTGATGATATAGCTGCAGAGTTTGACGAGGAACGGGAAAAAAACTTTTTGAAAGCGCTTGTTGAAAAGAAGATGCAGATAATTGCGACTGCCACGGATATTCCAAAGGAGTATATGGAGATTTTTAGAGGTAAAATTATTAAAATTACAGGTGGAAAATGTACCTCTATATAGGTTATAATAAAATCGTAAATCTCGAGGATATTGTAGGAATTTTTGATATTCAAACGCTGAGAGAAGCAGAGGGGAATTTCTTACCTTTCTCAAGTGTTAACGATGCTGACATAAAGAGTGTCGTTATTTACAGGGATGGAGGTTTTGAGTTTTCAAAAATAAGGGTATCAAGTTTATTTAAAAGATATAGAAAGGAGTTCGGAAAGTAGAATATGGCAGAGAAAGACTATAGTGCGGAAAGTATAAAAGTTTTGGAAGGTCTTGATCCTGTAAGGAAAAGACCTGCTATGTATATTGGCAATACAGGTGTAGGCGGGCTTCATCATTTAGTCTATGAAGTTGTTGACAATAGCATCGATGAAGCAATGGCAGGATACTGCACAAAGATATCGGTTGTCATCAATGTCGATGGAAGTATTACTGTAGATGACAATGGCAGGGGAATACCAACTGAAATACACAAGGAAGTAGGTCTGCCTGCCGCAGAGGTCGTTATGACAAGGCTTCATGCAGGTGGAAAGTTCGACAGGAGTTCGTATAAGGTTTCAGGAGGACTTCATGGTGTAGGAGTCTCTGTGGTGAATGCCTTGTCGGAGTGGCTTGAGTTGGAAACGAGATATAAGGGACAGATCTACACTCAAAAATATAAAAGGGGTGAACCGGAGACAGAACTCAAATGTCTTGGCAAGACGAAGAAGAGCGGAACAACAATAAGATTTAAGCCGGATAAGGAAATCTTCAAAGAAACGACTGAATTTAGTTTCGATACGATTTCGAAGAGATTGAGAGAGCTTGCTTTTCTCAATAAGGGACTTGAGATAACTATTCGCGATGAAAGAGATGAAAAAGAACATAAATTTCTTTATAAAGGCGGAATCGTCTCGTTTATCGAAAGCATAAACAAAAACAAAAATCCCTTGCACAAGCCGATCTACTTCGAGAAGAAAGACGATGGATTTGAGCTTGAAGTCGTTCTCCAATACAACGACGGTTATTCAGAATCACTCTTCACCTATGCAAACAATATCAATACTGTTGAAGGAGGAACTCATCTTGTTGGTTTCAAGAGCGCTCTTACGAAGGTAATCAATCGATATGCTGTTCAGGCAAACCTGTTGAAGGGGCTCAAGAATGGCATTCAAGGCGATGACACAAGAGAAGGACTTGCAGGAGTTATAAGCGTCAAGATTGCCGAACCGCAGTTTGAAGGGCAAACAAAGACTAAACTTGGAAACAGCGAGGTAAAGGGAATAGTCGAATCAGTAGTAAATGAAAACTTGAGCAGATTCTTCGAGGAGAATCCTTCTGTTGCGCGAAAGATTGTATCGAAGGCGGTCAATGCGGCGCAGTCAAGGGAAGCGGCGAGAAAGGCGCGCGAATTGACGAGAAGAAAGGGAGCTCTCGATGAGTCATCGCTTCCGGGAAAACTTGCAGATTGTCAGGAAAAGGATCCTGCGGCATCTGAGATTTTCATCGTAGAGGGTGATTCTGCAGGTGGTTCCGCAAAACAGGGGCGCGACAGGAGATTTCAGGCAATACTGCCACTTAAAGGAAAAATACTGAATGTTGAAAAAGCCCGTTTTGATAAGATGCTCAATAGCGAAGAGATTAAAACTCTCATTGCCGCTCTCGGAACAGGAATTGGCGAAGATGATTTTTCGGCAGACAAGGCACGATATCATAAAATTATAATTATGACGGATGCTGATGTCGATGGTGCGCACATCAGGACATTGCTTATGACTTTCTTCTTCAGGCAGATGTATGAACTTCTCGAAAAGGGATTTATTTATATAGCCCAGCCGCCCCTTTATGGTGTTAAGAAAGGAAATAAGGTGATTCAGTATTTGAAGGATGACAATGAGCTCGATGAATTTCTGTTGTCGCGCGGGGCAGAAAACATAAAGGTTCGTGTCGATGAGGATTCGAATGTGCTGACCAATAAGAAGCTTGTTACACTTTTGAAGAAGGTCAAAAATTTTTACTATCTGCTTGATAAATTGGGACGCAAGGGAATGGATACTCTGTTGGTTAAAAAGATAATAAAGATTCTTTCAGAAGAGGAAACAGATTTCACAGAAAAAAAATCAGTATCCAAGATGGCGGAACGGGTCAAAACATTTATGAAGAAGACCATTGGTAAGGAAGAAATGTTTTCCTTCGATTATGAGATGGATTGGGACGAGAACAATGGCACTTATTTTATCGATTTTGTTCTGAACCGCTCAGGAAGAAAATACAAATTGAGAGTAGATAGGCTCTTTGCGGATATGATTGAGATTAAGGAGTGCATTGCTCTCTATAAAGAAATCGGGATCTTTGAAAATGGGAATATATCGGTTCAAGATAACGGCAATAAACTGGATATATCTGATGGACGCTCGCTTTTGGAATATGTGACGCAGGCAGGGAAAAAAGGAATTTCAATTTCAAGGTATAAAGGACTTGGAGAAATGAATCCGCAACAGCTGTGGGAAACAACGATGAATCCCGAAACAAGGCGGCTTCTTCAGGTGAGGGTCGATGATAAGGTTGAAGCGGATGAAGTCTTTACGATTTTGATGGGTGATCAGGTAGAACCAAGAAAGAATTTTATACAGCTATACGGCAAACAGGTTCGCAATCTTGACATATAGCATTGAAGAAAAAGAAACTCATAATGAGTTTATGTGTCGAGCCATTGAAGAAGCACAGTGCGCTTATGATGAAGGCGAAGTCCCAATAGGTGCAGTAGCGGTTGAAGATGGTGTGGCGATTGCGTTTGAGCACAACCGAACCGAGCAGTTGAATGACTGCACTGCCCATGCAGAAATGCTTATTTTGAAAAAACTCTTTGAAATTAAAAAAAGTTGGCGTCTTGAAAATATAATTCTCTATGTAACGCTTGAACCATGTCTGATGTGCGCAGGAGCAATACAGCTTGCGCGTATTAAGAAACTTGTCTTCGGCGCATACAATGAAAAAAAGGGAGCAGTCAAAACTCTTCTGAATGCTTTTGAAATTCCTCAGCTAAACCATCGCGTTGAAATTGTCGAGGGAATAAAGAAAGAGGAATGTGAAAAATTATTGAAAAATTTTTTCATAGAAAGAAGAAATGAAGATTTATAGATACATTGCTATTTTATTGGTCTTTTCTCTACCATTGGTAGTTTCCTGTAAAAAAGAGGAAAAGCCTGATGTAACAGAACAAATTGAGAATCTCAAAAATAGAATCAATAACTTATCAAGGAGAATAGCGGCGATTGAAGAGCGTCTTTATAAGGCTTCAAAAAGAAGCCCTACAGTAGTCAAGAAGGCGGCTCCAACAGAAAAAAAACCTTTTACACGAAAGCCCTTTGAAAAAGTTAACAGAGAAAAGTTTCCGAAAGAATTCAATTATCCGGAATTTGGCATAAAGATAATAGATTTTAAGTGTTATAGAGGGACAGGCAATATTGCCGCCTATTATGGCAAGGTAGTGGCAGAAAAGGATGTTCAGATGCTGAATTTGAGCATTTATTTTTATGATAGAAGTGGAAGAAAAATAGGTGGACATGCATTTCCTGTTAAAGTTATAACTGCTAACTCACCGCGCGAATTTCAAAATGGCGACATAATCGAAGGCGGTTTTGATAAAATTGAGAGTATGGACCTTCAAGTTGATTTTGTCTCCTATTCAGATTTTACTGTGAAAGGACGGGCTGTCGAGGAGCCAATGTTTTAAAGAGAGTTTACCTCGATAGTTGACAATCTCGTCTTTTTAGCTACAATCCCTTTTCGGAGAGATGGCCGAGTGGTCGAAGGCGGTTGACTCGAAATCAACTGTGCCCTTTTAGGGCACCGGGGGTTCAAATCCCTCTCTCTCCGCTAATTGGAATTTATAAGAAAAAATTTTTGGAGAGGTGCCCGAGCTGGTTTAAGGAGCACGACTGGAAATCGTGTGTCCCTGGTGACAGGGACCGAGGGTTCGAATCCCTCCCTCTCCGTTGTTGGTTTAGAATTACGGCCATGCTAGACGGGGAGTTAGCGATACCCTGTAGCCCGCAATTCGCTATAGCGGGGTCGAATTCCCATCGGAGGTAAAATCGGGTGAGGTCAGCATATTTATGCGGAGCGTTGAGAATCGGGTCTTGTACAATAGAAGCCTGAGAACCTGGTCAGGACGGGAACGTAGCAGCCATAATCAGTGTCTTCTATGTGTTACAAGGGTGCCTGATTTGAGCTCTCGCATAAATAATAGCGCTTGTTCGGTTTTATCGATGATGGGTGCATGGCCGTTTTTATTTTCCTGACAGCTCCTTTGAGCGCGCAGTTGCAGCTTCAACGGCCTTGATGATAGTTGAACGAAGCGCTCCTTCTTCTAATACTTTTAGCCCGGCAACGGTTGTACCGCCGGGAGAAGTTACCATCTCTCGCAATTCAGCAGGCGGCTTGCCTGTTTCCTGCAATAAACATACTGCCCCCTTGGCTGTTTCAATAACGAGCTCTTTCGATACAGCCCTTGAAAGCCCTGCGGCAACGCCTGCTTCGATAAGTGCCTCAATGATGAGGAAGAAATAGGCAGGACCGCTTCCTGAAAGTCCTGTTACAGCATCGAGATAACGTTCATCCAACAAGACTGTTTTGCCAACTGCATTTAAAATTATTTGGGCTTTTGATAGGTCTGATGACAATACCCTTTTATCTGACGCTATGGCTGAAATTCCCATACCAACCAAGGCAGGAGTATTGGGCATCACCCGTATCACTTTTGAATTTTTTCCTAAAAAACTCTTGATAAAGGAAATTTTTATGCCTGCCGCTATGGATATGACAAGGTGTCCAGATGTTATTGAACCCTTGATCTCTTCAAGGACATCGGGCATCACCTGCGGTTTTACTGCAAGCAGTATTATAGTTGCCGAGTTTACTGCTTCAATATTTGATTTTGTCGTCTTTGCTTTGTAATTTTTCTTCAAGTGAAGAAGACGCTTTTCTGAAGGATCACTTAGAATGATGTTGGAAGGGGTTGCAGTCTTGCTCTTTAAAAGACCTGCCAAAATTGCTTCCGCCATATTCCCGGCGCCTATGAAAGCGATTTTTTCTTTGATCCTTTTTTTCATATCAGATTACTGTTATGGATATTTTCTTGATGGAAGTCGATTTTTTAAAATTAATTTTTCAAATGATTTCTCATTATAGCCCCTTTTCCAATCTTATCCAAATTTATTTTTTTACATATGTCTATTACTGATGATAGATGTTAGATTTTAAGGAATATTTCAGTGAGGTAAGCAAGTAGAATAACTACGGGAGGATTTTTATCGTCTTCAATTATTGGTTGGCTTTCGTGCTGTTGATGGACTGAATAAGAAGCTTTTATCTTTTCCTTGCTGACTTTATTTTCACAAGGATAGCGTTTCTGATTGCTTTGTAGGTCCTTTCATCGAGACCAGGAGCGCTTTTCAAGATTCTTAGATCCTGTAGCATCAATTGAGGAATAATTTCTTCTGATATTGAAAATGGTGTTGATGGGTTTCGCACAAGGGCAGTTTTTATGCGGTAACGATTCTTCCATTTCGGATGTCCAGCTATAAGTGATGTAAGTGAAGGATGTTCCGTTTTTTTCTGAAGAAGCACGAGAAGGTCCATCTCGGTTAATTTAGGATTCCACAGAGCGGCTTCAAACACCATTTCATTATCGTCGTATATGATTAAGAGAAGAAGTTTTCTTGGTGCTTTTCTGGCAAGTGAAATCTTTTCGCCCAATGGAATTTCAGGAAGTTTGTTCTTGAGATATTCAAGGACAATGTTTTTCAATGAATAAGGTACTGTGGGAAGATTGAGGACTTTTATCAATTCCCGTTTGTCGAGATAACCTATAAGACTTTTGGAAACAGCAATGGGAGTCTTTGGGTTGAAAAAGAGGGTTTGCCTTATTGAGCGAAGATTTTTGAATTCCGTAAGTTTTGCAATGAGCCCAAGCAATTCAGATGGCGCCTCACGCATAGATGCGATTTCCATTGCTTCTTCTTCAATGATTTTGCCTCTTTTTTGGATTGTTTCTATGCGTTTTGCGTCGAAGATTTTGGGTATATGTTCTAATATCTTATTGTGAATAATTTCGTTGTATAGATTTTCTGACCGGTTCATTTCAAATTATGCCCTGTCTTCGAAATTCATTGTAGATTTTTTCATTTGGGAATCCTCTGCGAAGTAGAAAATCAATGAATTTTTTTCTGCCCGTAGATGATGACAGATCATATTTTTCTTTATTTTTATTTACAACTTTTCGTAAAATTTCGTCTTCTATGTTTTGATTATCGTATTCTTTGAATATTTCATTTATCAACTCTTCGTCTCTGATTTTTTTCTCATAAAGTTTGAGAATGATCCTTTTCTTACCATACCCGCGTCGGGAAAAATTTCGCACAACAGACTCTGCAATTTCCCTATCATCCAAATATCCAAAGGATTCAAGCTTCATTAAAACTTTTTCAATCAGAGCTGAATCAGAGGTTTTTTCATTTAATTTTTCCTTCAATCTTTCTTTCGATGAGGGATACCTTGTCAAATACCAGCAGGCGTAATCAAAAATTTTTTTTTCATCATAGGAAGTTTCTTTTTTTTTCTTCATCACCTAATAGACTTTGTTATAATGTTGATGTATGTTATATTTCACAAATTACCTTGGATATAAATTTTAATTTGAAATCGCTTGTTTGTCATCTATTTGATTTAGTTAAATTCAAAAGTGTAAATCCAGTATTTCACTGTCGAAGGCTTTTTCTCTAAAGTGAGCTGAAAAGTATGAAGAAACCGGCATCTTTGAAGAAGGGAGACTTGATAAGTCTTGTTGCCCCTTCGGGTAGCTTTACAGAAAGCCGTTTTCAGAGAGGAAAAGAGCTAATAGAGAAATATGGCTTCAGGGTTTGTTATGATAGAAGAATATTCGACAAGAAGCGATATTTGGCAGGAGATGGGGAAACAAGAGCAGAGATTATAAACAATGCCTTTAAGGATAAGGAGGTCAAGGGTGTAATAGCTGTAAGGGGTGGCTTTGGCGCCTGCCAAGTGCTGCCGCATCTTGATTTTGAAATGATTGGCAAAAATGTAAAAGTCTTCTGCGGTTCAAGTGATGTTACTTTGCTTAATACAGCTTTTGAGCAGCGATGCGGAATGGTCAACTTTTATGGGCCTATGCCCGGAGGCAATATGGTGGTTAAGGATTATAATGAGGAATTCAGTTTTTTCTTTGAAATGATGAATAATGGAAATGATATTTTAGTAGGAAAAAAGGAGGGGATAAAGTTTCTAAGAAGCGGGAAGACCACAGGACGCCTTACAGGAGGATGTCTTTCTGTCATCAATTCTGCCATTGGCACTAAGTGGGAGATTGAAACAGAAGGAAAGATTTTGTTTCTTGAAGATGTTGGTGAAGCGCCATACAGGATTGAGCGTATGCTGTGGCAGTTGGATGAAGTTGGAAAACTTTCACGAATAAAAGGACTCATAATTGGACATTTAACAGATATGAGGGGAAGAAAAAATGAAAAATGGAATTCAATAATTTGTGAAGTGATTGAAGAAATAACGAAAAAATACAACTATCCTGTCCTTTTTTCATTTCCAGTCGGACATGGATACGGTTCGATAACACTGCCTGTTGGAGGTATTGTTGAAATAGACAGTGATAGTGAGTATGTGAAAATCAAAGGGAATTCAATATGTAAAAGAGGTTGATATGGAAAAATTCAGAGAAACAGCGCAAGAAGTATTAAGAAAAAAATCTACCCCCGGTTTCGTAATTGCTGCGGGAAAAAAGGGGGGAGCAAAATTTATTGAGGCATTTGGGAAAAAACAGTTAGTGCCGTATGAGATTGGAAACGATGTAGATACGATTTATGATATTGCCTCGGTTACAAAGGTGATGGCAACTACAACTGCAATTATGCTTTTGGTGCAAAGAGGATTGATAAATATCGAGATGAAGGTTTCAGAGTTTATCGATGAATTTGCTTCCAATGGTAAAGATAAAATTACAATAAAACATCTTCTTACTCATACTTCGGGCTTGTCTGATTGGTATCCATATTTTGAGGAAATAAGACGAAAGGATGAGGAAGAAGGAAGTCAACTTATGTGTAAAAGTAATGCAAAAAAGATGGTTTATTCACTGGTTAACAATGAAGAGATTGAAAAGCGTGAAAATCCTGTTACGAAATACAGCGATATCGGATTTATAGCCCTTGGCGAAATTATTGAAAAGATTACCGGGGAGGCTTTGGATAGTTTTTGTGAAAGGGAAATTTTCATTCCCTTGGGACTCAAGGATACTTTTTTTGTTAATCTTGAAGACAAGGGTCGCACATTGTCAGAAGAGCGCTTGAAAAGAATTGCCCCCACAGAGTATTCACAATGGCGCGGTGGTGTAATAAAGGGCGAAGTCCATGATGATAATGCATATGCTATGGGTGGAATATCAGGACATGCAGGACTGTTTTCGACAGCAGAAGATGTCTTTAATTTTGGAATGACCATTCTTGATTCCTATCATGGAAGAAATGATTTTATAAAACAAAGAGTTATAAAAGAATTTTCAAAAAGACAGCTCATAGAAAGAGATTCATCTTGGGCTCTTGGATGGGATACCCCTTCTGAAGGGTTTTCAACTTCAGGGCATTATTTTTCGCCCCTTTCGATTGGACATACCGGCTATACAGGTACATCATTGTGGATAGATATGAAGAAAGAGGTTGTAATAGCTCTACTTTCCAATAGAGTCCATCCTGATAGGAGCAATAGAAGTTTTATCAAAGATAGGCCTCTTCTTTATGATGCGGCAATGGAGGTTCTTGGAGAAGCGCATCCATTGAGAAGGGAAAAGGTTTTGCAAGAGGAGTAATTTTTTGACCAAAAAAAAGTCTGTTTATCTCGTAGCCATAGGCGGAACCGGTATGAGCGCTTTGGCAGGAATGTTGAAGGAATCGGGCTTTGATGTTTCGGGTTCCGATAAGGGGCTCTACTATCCGACGAGCGAGCTTTTAAGAGAACTTTCAGTGCCTGTAAAAATAGGGTATTCATCAGACAATGTTCCTTCTAACATTGAATTTGCAGTTATAGGCAATGCTGTTTCAAAGAATAATCCTGAAGCTGTTGAGATAGAAAGAAGAGGTATAAAGCAGATTTCCTTTCCACAAGCATTATGGGAATATTTTATAAAAGGGAAAAAATCCGTTGTTTCAGCAGGTACTCACGGAAAAACAACTACTTCTTCAGCAATCGCCTATCTTTTTAGCAGGTTGGGAGAAGATATTGGATTTATGATAGGTGGAGTGCCAAAGGATTTTGGAAAAAACTACAAGTTGGGCAAAAGCAGTTTTTTTGTTGTTGAAGGCGATGAATACGATAGTGCTTACTTTGATAAGGGTCCAAAATTTCTCCATTATATGCCTGATTATCTTCTGCTTAATGATGTCGAGTTCGACCATGCCGATATTTATAGGAATTTAGAGCAGATTTTAGGAAACTTTTCAAAACTCGTTGATTTGGTTGATGAGAAAAAAGGAGGAATTTCTGCATTTGGTGACAGCAAAAATGTAAGAGAATTGATAAAGGATGCAAAAACACCAACTATTAGATATGGATTTTTGGATAAAAACGACTGGATTATTGAAAAGGTAGATGAAGAGAAGGGGGAGGTTTTCGTAACAGCCAAAGATTTGGGAAGATTCTCTTTTAAGACGAGATTGATTGGAAGACATAACTATGCCAATTTGACAGGAGTTATTGCTCTTTTCTATCTAATGGGTTTTGATGTGGAGAGATGCGCAAAAGAAATTGAGGGATTTAGAGGTGTAAAACGGCGGCAGGAGCTTGTTGGATGTGTGAATCATATTGAGATTTATGATGATTTTGCGCATCATCCTACAGCTGTTAGAAAGACGCTTGAAGGATTTAGAGCAAGATTTCCAAAAAGAAGGATAATTGCAGTTTTTGAACCGCGTTCAAATTCAAGCAGAAGGAAAATTTTTGAAAAGGAATATTCTGAAAGTTTTGATGATGCTGATATTGTGATTCTATCTGAACCGTATAATAAAAATCTTCTTCCTGACAAGGAGAGGTTTTCATCTGCAGAAGTGATTGAAAGAATAAAAAGCAGAGGCAGGGAAGCATACTTCATCGAGAATGTTGATTCTATAATTATGAAGTTGGTTTCAATTTTGAAAGAAGGAGATATCGTTGTTGGTATGAGCAACGGAGATTTTGGTAATTTTCATAAGAAATTAGTTAAAAAAATAATTCAAATATACCAGTATGATAGCTAATATGCACAAATAAACAATAATGCAAATAGCATAATGGGAAATTCTAATGAAAGAAGAGAATTTTTAAGTTTTGAAGATATCAT
>RFHX01000108.1 GCA_003695725.1 Candidatus Schekmanbacteria bacterium | reverse complement strand
ATTCATCTGTTGATAATTTTGTTTCTTCCCCATTTATTTCGCATTTCCAGTAGGGATGGTTTTGCACCTTGATTCTGATTGTATTGTAAAATTCTTCTGTAACTATCTTGGCTTCTATCATTTCATTGGCTAAATTTATATATCCTACTTTACCTTTACCTTTAATGAAGTCTATCCATAGCGGTTTATAATTTAAAAGTTTAAAAACTTCAATTAGGCCAAAGTCAGCGATTTTTTGAAAAGAAGGAGACCTTTCCAAGAAATTTTGAAGAGATTGGCTAACTGCAGCTATATGAGAGGTGTTGAAGATTTTCATCCTCCTTGCCAG
This sequence comes from Candidatus Schekmanbacteria bacterium, assembly GCA_003695725.1. Lineage (NCBI taxonomy): Bacteria > Candidatus Schekmaniibacteriota > Candidatus Schekmanbacteria bacterium. The sequence continues at coordinate 5,153 of RFHX01000108.1, read as the reverse complement.
TTTTCTATCGTCTATATTTTTCATACTCATCCCCATAATTCTTCCACCTTCAGTACTTACAATTTTCTCGGTAGTATAAGGAAATCCGCTATTCCAAGCACCTATATGATTTACACCAGAATAATACCAAGTGAGAGAAAGGATGTGGCTTTCATTGAAAATTGTACCGGCGATGTTCCCCTTAGTCCTCTGAATCAGTAATCTTTCCTTGTTAGGATTTAAATTTTTTGAAGTCCATTCCCAAAAGGATTCTATTTGACGATAATCTTCAAGATGATTTGATGTTATTAAAAATTTTTTATTTTTAAGATGTGACGAAAAAGTTATCAATCCCCCTGCAATGATAACAAGACAGATAATTTTTAGAATGAAATCTTTTCTCTGTGTAATATGAAAAAAATAGTCTAATCCATAAATGCAAAAGAAGAGTAAGCCGATTTGTGAAAAGAGCATAAAACGGTTATTTTCTATTCCTCCTGCAAATGGAAGATTATTTAAAAAATTTACACTTCTCCATAAATCTGATGAAAAAATGAGGAAAAAGAAAGTGAAGAAAATCATTCCCTTATTTAGGATATGTTTGTACTCCTCTTTTTTGAAGGAAACAATCAAACCTGTAATAGCAAAAAAGTCTAAAAGAAGCATTGATAATTTGATGAATGGTTTGGAGAAGAGATTTTTAAAAAAAAGTTCTCCATTATTATTGAAAAGCTGCTTACTGAGGCTAATATTTTCTGGCACATTAAGAAATATTTTGACCTGATGGTAAAGAGATGCCCAAGGTTCAATAATTCCTTTTCCAAACATCTTGTTTGCAGAAAGCCATTTCCCTGCTTCTATAAATGGATAGATATAAAAGCTCGCAAGTGAAATGGACAGGATAGCAATCAGCGAAAGTTTCAAGAAAAAACGGAAAGAATTTGTCTTTTTTGAAAAAAGGGATATGAAGAAAAAAAACAGGGCGAAGAAAGATTCAGCAATTGCAACATATTGATGAGAGATAATAGTAAGAGAAAAGAGTAAAACAGCTACTCCGCAATATTTTAATGAATTGTCTGTATAAACTTTCAAAAGGGCATAAATAAAGAGAGGTAGAAATCCAAGGGCAAGATAATTATTCCACATTCCTTGGGCAATTTTTAAGATATGTGTTGTCTGAAGTAGAAAAAAAAGTGCAGTTATTAGTGAAGCAGTTTTGGAAGAAATTCTTGAGAAGAGAAAAAATAATGATACAGTAGGGAAGACAATTGCAACAGCCATAAGCAATTTGTATGCAATTATTATATTGATGCCAGTAGATATTGATAAAAAGGCAGCTATGCTTTTCCCCAATATGTAGTGATAGAGAAGAATTGGAAAACCTGCAAAATCTGCCATACACCATCCATTTATCCAATGCCGTTGAGGAATTAAATACTTTGTAAGATAAATTGTTTCTGAAAGATGTTTGGGATTATCAAGAAGCATTGGTATCCCTTTTTTGAAAATTGGTGCAATGAGGAAAAGAGAAGAGACAATAAGAATTAGATAATAGAAGAAATTTAAAAAATTGCCTTTTTTATCACTTTTATAAGAAATCATTATTTGAAAATAATTGCCATTATACTCAAATTATCAATATTTTGGGAAGGATAGTAACTTATTCTTTCTAATTACAAGATTGAAATAACGCCAAATCGTATAAATATATTTCATTTTTGAACTGCCTTTCTTCAGATCATATCTAAGGATAAGAGGCACTTCAGAAACCTTGGCCCCAATATGTGATAATTTAACCAAAAGCTCAGCCATGCAGACAAAACTGCTTTCTTCTATTAGTTTATCTCCATATATCTCTAATCCCTTTTTTAGTATCCCTGCATCATATGCCCTAAATCCGCAAGTGCAGTCCTTTGCATTTCCCACATCAAAACCTGCTTTTATAATAATACTTGCGCTGCGGCTTAATATTTTTCGAAACAATGATAGTCCGACTTCTTCTCCTCCTTTTTCATATCTCGAGGCAATCACTATTTGATTGTTTTCTTCCCTCAATTTAGTAATCATTTCTTTGAAAAGAGTTGGTGGATGGGTATTATCGGCATCCAAAGTTATTACAACATCTCCATTTGAAGCTTCTACAACAACTTTTTTGATACCATTGAAGAGGGCTTTTCCGAGGCCCAAATTTTTTGTGTGTCTTATTATTTCCAATGGAATCTTTTTTTTGAAGTTCTCGAGAATGGCTTGTGTATTGTCACTACTTCCATCATCGACAACTACTACCTTATAGTCATCTTCGAATCCTTTTGATGTCTCTTTTATTTTTTCAAGAAGAATTGGAAGGGCTTCTTCTTCATTGTAAGATGGAAGAATAATCCATATCATTATCTTTTGCCTGTTTTTCTGTTTTGTCTTGAAAAGATGATTTTTTGCTAACTTCTTGTTTATAAAAAACATATTAATCGGTTGACATTAAAGTGTAAATGAATAATTTATAAAAATGGGAGAAGGAGAGGCAGCCGCTTTCTATAAGCACAGTATGCTTATAGGAAGAGGAAAGTCCGGGCTCCACGGAGAAGGGTGCTTCGTAACACGAAGTGGGGGCAACCCCAAGGAAAGTGCCACAGAAAATATACCGCCGCATATATTGTGCGGTAAGGGTGAAAAGGTGAGGTAAGAGCTCACCAGTGTTTCAGGCGACTGAAACAGCTTGGCAAACCCCACCCGGAGAAAGGCCAAGTAGGAAGCAGATGGGATTCTCCGCCCAATAGCTTTTGCTAACTGCTTCGGGTAGGCCGATAGAACTTAATGGCAACATTAAGTCAAGATAGATGGCTGCAATGCCTCAATGGCATAACAGAACCCGGCTTATCTCCTTCTCTCTTTTTATTTTAAGATTTCTCCCGTTTGTCTGCTCCAAAGAAGAAGGTCAAGCTCATCGATGTCTATATTGATTTCTTTTGAGAATTTTTTCATTTTTGATTCAATATAAAGATAATCTTTTCTATTGGAAGGCCTGACATTTTTTTCCAAAACACCGAACTCATAAAGGCAATTGAGTATATGTTTGTCGAGTATTGCATACCCCCTATATCCAATATTTCGTAAAAAGTGGCTTGCTTCTTTGAAGCCTATTCCCTTTATTTTTTTATTTAATGCAAAGAAATCACGAAGTTCATATGGATGACCTTTATATGATGACAAAATTCTCTTTATATCGAGCTTATATTCTTTTTTTAAATATTCCCTTGTTTCATAAATAAAAGCAGGACGAATTCTCCAAAAACGGTGACTACCTTTGATGGCTTTGCTTATTTCTTCGGCTGTACCTTTATGAATAATATCCTTTATCGCTTCGATTGCTCGTAATCCCATCTTAGCGCTTGCATTTGCTGTCAAAATGCAAAAAGCTAACTCTTCGAATAATTCCCTGTTTGATGATTTGCCTTTTTGTTTGAATTCCCTGAGGCGAGCTTTTATTTCTTTCCTCTTCAATGCATAATCTTCCTGTAGATTCTTTATGAACCTTTCTGAAACCATTTTTTTGTTTGTTTTCCTTCTTCGGCTTATTTCCAAACCTTGGAATAGTTATAGGGAAGAATCTTTAATGGCATTTTGAAAATCCGCAAGACCTGCACACGACACACCCACTTTCCATTTCAAGTGAGCTTCCACAGTCAGGACAAGGCACAATATTGACTGATGTTTCATCATTTCCGGAAATGATTACAGCATCATTAAAGAGTTTGATTTCTTCTTTTTTCGATTGTGAATTGCCATTGCCATTTGTTTTATCTGTTCCATTGTTTGAATAATTATCTATATATTGTTCAATAGCCCACGCAATTGCATCAGGGCAGGAAAGAATCTTTTTTCCTCCATTTAATTCTCTGTTGTCATTTTTTATGCATGATAAACACCTAATTCCTTTTAGTTGTTCAGTTATTTCATTGATACTAATGTTTGACCTAAGAGCAAGAGATATCAATCTGCTTGTTGCTTCTGATTGGCTCGGACATCCGCCAGCTCTTCCAGTATTGGTGAAAACTTCGCAGATTCCATTTTCATCGGAATTTACCGTAACATATAGGTTGCCGCATCCAATCTTATTTTTGATTGTCAAACCGGCAGTCATTCTTGGTCTTGGCCTTGGTGTCAGTGTCTGTCCCTTCTTTTTCCCGTCACCAAAACTTAGGACTTGAGAATCTCTGCTTCCGTCCCTATAAACTGTTACACCTTTACATCCCAACCGATAAGCAAGAAGGTATGCCTTTTCAATATCCTCAGGAGTTGCAGAATTTGGGAAATTGACTGTTTTTGAAACAGCATTATCTACATATTTTTGGAATGCAGCCTGCATTTTAATATGCCATTCAGGACTAATATCATGTGCCGTTACAAAGACCTTTTTCACATCATCAGGCACTTCATCGATATGCTGTAAGCTCCCTTCCTTCGCTATTTTTTCTATTAATTCTTTTGAATAAAATCCTCTTTCCTTGGCAACCTTTAGAAAGTAAGAATTTACCTCAACAAGCTTGTCATTATCCATTACATTTCTATAATAGCAGATTGCAAAGAGCGGCTCGATTCCACTTGAAGCATCGGCAATGATGCTTATTGTCCCTGTTGGTGCAATTGTGGTTAAAGTAGCATTTCTCAACTTAATGCCTGAATCAGCAAATATGCTTTTATCATAGTTTGGAAAAGTTCCCCTTTCTTTGGCAAGTTTTTGCGATGCTTTTACACTTTCTTCCTTTATGAATTTCATTATCTGTCTGCCGGTTTTTACTCCTTTCTCTGAATTGTACGGTATTCCAAGCTGTATAAGAGTATCTGCAAAACCCATTACACCAAGACCTATTTTACGATTTCCTTTAGTTGTTTCTTCAATCAATTCGAGAGGGTATTTATTTACATCGATTACATCATCGAGGAATCTTACGGCAAGATGCACAGTATCCTTTAATCGGTCATAATCAAATTTGGGTGTTCCATTTTCAATTTTTACGAACTTTGAAAGATTGATTGACCCAAGATTGCAGGACTCAAAAGGTAAAAGCGGTTGTTCGCCGCATGGATTTGTGCTCTCTATAGCACCAAGTTCAGGCGTGGGGTTGTCTCTGTTGATTCTATCAAGAAAAATTATTCCCGGTTCACCATTTCTCCAT
>RFHX01000107.1 GCA_003695725.1 Candidatus Schekmanbacteria bacterium | reverse complement strand
TTGGCGCTATTGCTGTTGATTACCTTATTAACAATATTGGAAGAATTATTGATAATCAGGCTTTAAAAAACGGACTTAAGATTACAACAAGCATTGTAAACTCTCTTTTTATGATTGTTGCGCTTGCTCTTGCCTTGGGAATGATAATTACAGGAGGATTGAATTATCAGATAAAAAGCTCAATAGTAAGGCTTTTTGTGATAGCATTATTTGTAAATTTTGGAGTATACCTTGCTCTTTTGGCTGTTGATATAGCAAATGTCTTGACGGTAATTTTTGTAAAACCCTTTAACTCTTATGGTGGGTTTACTGGCTATATAGCCGATTCTCTTGGCATGTCAAGAACATATGATTCTGTTGCGGAAGTTACAAAAGCGACTGGGAGTTCATCTTTAAATATGTTTTTGCTTTTATCAACATTAATTATTAATTATGCATTGCTTGCTTTTATATTTTTATACATAGCAATTTTGCTTTTGTTTAGAAACATATTTTTAATTGTGCTTATAATACTTCTTCCTTTGGCTTTATTTGCCTGGATATTTAACAAAAGCTATTTTAGTAAATGGTTTGATCGTTTTTCTAAATGGACATTCTTTCCTGCTGTTTTGTCATTTTTCATATATGTTTCAATGTATATACTCTCAACTACTATTGTAGGAGTAACTAATGCAATTAAAAACAATCTTGATTCAAATACAAAGCAAATAATTGGAAATTTGTATGCATTCATCTCTGTAACAGTTCTTATGATTATGGCAATATCAATATCAAGATCATTTTACATATCATCTGAAGGAGTTAGGAGGATTGGTCTTAAGGTTGGTCTTGGTGCTTTGGCTGGAACATACATTGGAACAAGACTCGCTGCAAGGCAAGCTGAAAAAATTGGAGCTCATAAAGACATTGAACAACAAAAATATACTCCAACAGCTCTTATGCACAGAATGGGACTTACCTTATCCAGGGTTCCGGGACTTAAAACAACAGGAAGAAAGTTGATGCAAAGAGCAGAGAAGGTTAGAAAAGAGAGAAGAGAGGCTTTATTTTCTGAGGTTGGTATGAAGGAGGCAAGAACAGATGATCTTATAAAGAGAGCTAAATTTGAAGGGTTAACAATCACAGCCGGTTCAATTCCTATAATAAGAGAATTATTAAAAAGAGCTGTTGAAAACAATGATGAAAAGGCAAGGCAACACTTAAATGATGTTTTAAGGGATAATGTTAAGGCATCAAGAATATTAAAACTTGCAGAAAAGTATGGAGAAGGATCTGAACTAAGGAAATTGATTGCAAGGTTTAATCCAGAGGTTTCTTATATGATTGCAAGCAAGAGAATAGAAAGGCTTGCTCAATCAAATCTTGGAAGATCAAGATTAAGAGAAAGATATGGAACTGACGATCCGGAAGAGGCAAAGTTAGCATTTTTAAAGAAGCTTATTAACAGCACAGAGCAATCAGATTGGGAAAAAGTAAGAGAAATTTCACCTGAATTTTTAATGGATACAGCAAAGGTTCCGGGTGGACTTACCAAGCTTGTAAGAGGGGCGCTTAAGGGTGGAAATGAGGCTGTAATAGAATCTTTAAATAAGGCAATTCCTCGTTTAAGTGAGGAGGTTGCAAGAGGTGTAAGAAAGGGAGCATCAGAGGCTGAGAGAAGAAGAATAAATGAGATGAGAAGAGCTCTTGCATACTTAAATACAAGCTCTGCAAAGGAGCTTCTTTCAGAGTATGGTATTCAGGCAGAGAATATAACAAACAGAGAAAGAAGGTTAAGAAGTGCAGTAAGTGAGATTAGAGGATTAGGAAGAGAGCAGTTAAGAAGAATGTACAACACAGAAGATGTAAGAGAGGCAGAAAGAATTCTTGAAAGAGAGATTTATAAAGGAATTACTCCAAAAGAATTTGCTGGACTTAAGGATGTTCCTTCTGAAAGAATGGAAAATCTCTTAAGAGAGGGAATAATCACAAGAAGCCACATTAAAGAAGCGTTAAATTCAGGAAGCGAAAATCTTGTAAATTCAATAAGCGCAGCTTTAAGAACTCTTATTAGAAATCTTGATTCTTATTCAAGACAGGAAAAAAATCATATTAGAAACTTAATCAGCTTTTTGAGAACATCTCAGGGAGAAGAGCTTCTTGAAAATGAGGAGTTAAGAAATGTCTTAAACCAAATTGAAAGAGAGGTAACTAAAAATCAAGGAACCAGAGAAGAAAGACATACGCCGCAAATAAATCTTTCACAGGAAACTTTAAGAAGAGCATCTGATCTTTCACTGGAAACAGACAAAGAAGCAGAAGATAGAATAAGAAGGCAGGCAGAAGAGGAAAGAAGTGCAAATATAGAGCTTTCAAGAGAAACAAAAGAGGACAACGATAATCAAGACAATAGTTAAAAATTATGGATTACATACCAAAAGAGACACTAAAAAAAAGATTTTATTCTCTTCCTGACAGATTGCAGGATGTGATTTTGTCTGAGGATACGGCAGGAGTGATAAGAAAAGCGGCAAACTTTGCAGATGTTGAGGAGCAGGCAGGGACAATAGCGATTTTAACAGGAAGGGTTCTTATGGGATTTTTGCATCCAGATGAATTTAAGGATGCTTTAAAAGAGGAGCTAAATATTGATGAAAGGACAGCGCTTCAAGTCTCTGAGATGATAAGATCTCAAGTTTTTGATTTGGTTGAGGCAGAATTAAGAAAACTTTATCCCCCAAAGATTAAAACACCAACAGTAACATCAAAAGGATTTTTGAATGTTGATAAAAAAGAAGAAAAGAAAGAAGATAAAGATGATGCATTTAAGATGAGGTTTATGAAAACTGAATTAGATAAGGAAGCTGATTTAACCAAAAGCAAAAAAGATGATGAAATTGAAAAAGGTGAAATTGAAAGAAAGGATATTGAGGATAAAAATCAGGTGATAAATCACATGAATAATC
>RFHX01000106.1 GCA_003695725.1 Candidatus Schekmanbacteria bacterium | reverse complement strand
AATGATTATAGAAGGAGAGCAAAAAGAGAAGAAGAGCTTTATTAGAAAGAGAAGGAAGAAGAATTATGGAATACGTTAGAATTTTTGATACAACATTGAGAGACGGTGAACAGGCACCGGGCAATAGCTTGAATATAAAAGAAAAGTTGATTATGGCCCGGCAATTGGCAAAACTTAAAGTTGATATAATAGAAGCAGGATTCCCAGTTGCTTCAAAGGGGGATTTTGAGGCAGTCAAAGAAATTGCCCAGAAGGTTAAAGGCCCCTATATAGCTGGATTGGCAAGAGCGGACAAGAAAGATATAAAAACTGCTTGGGAGGCAGTCAAATATTCCTCGAAGCCTTTGATTCATACCTTTATTGCAACTTCTGAAATTCATATGAAATATAAGTTGAAGATGACAAAATCGGAGGTTCTTAAAAGAGCAGTACAAGCAGTAAAATATGCAAAATCCTTTACTCCTGATGTTGAATTTTCAGCAGAAGATGCTTCAAGGTCTGACTTGCCTTTTCTTGCTGAAGTAATTGAAGCGGCTATTGATGCAGGCGCGGTGACAGTCAATATTCCCGATACTGTTGGCTATTCGATGCCAGAAGAATTTGGCAGTATCATCGCTTATTTGAAGAATAATGTTCCAAATATAGATAGGGCAGTGATTAGTGTGCATTGTCACAATGACCTTGGACTTGCAGTGGCAAACTCATTGGCTGCTGTCAAAAATGGGGCAAGGCAGGTGGAATGCACTATAAATGGAATAGGAGAAAGGGCAGGCAACGCTTCGTTGGAAGAGTTTGTAATGGGGCTTTATGTGAGAAAAGACCTTCTTCCCTTCAAAACTAAAATAAAGACGACAGAACTTTACAAATCGAGCAGACTTCTTTCTAGATTGACAGGAATTTTTGTTCCTCCAAATAAAGCGATTGTTGGAGATAATGCTTTTGCCCATGAAGCCGGAATTCACCAGCACGGTGTTTTGAAGAAAAAAATGACTTATGAAATAATGAAGCCGGAGACAGTCGGTGTTAAGGAAAGCCATTTAGTATTGGGTAAACATTCTGGCAGGCACGCCCTTCGTAAACGCTATGAAAAGTTGGGCTATGATTTAACTGATGAGGAATTGGAGAAGGCATATAATATCTTCAAAGAACTTGCTGATAGAAAAAAGAAGATCTTTGATGAAGACCTCGAGATCATTATCGATGAGCAAGTGAGAAGCTATAAGGAAGTTTTCAAGCTTGTTGGAGTTCAAGTATTAAGCGGCACTAGAGTTACTCCTGTTGCAACAGTTAGTGTAAAAAAGGGGAAAAAACTATATGTTGAGTCATTGTCCGGTTCTGGACCTGTTGACGCTGCATGCAGGGCTATTGAGAAGATAACAAATATAAGCGGGAGACTGTTGGATTATTCCGTGCGCTCGGTTTCAGCCGGCAAAGATGCAATTGGGGAGATTTTTGTTAAAGTGAAATTTAACAATGATTCAATTTTTGCAGGTAAGTCGTCCAGCACAGATATAATTTTTGCCAGTGTCAAAGCATACCTCAATGCTTTGAACAAGTACCTGTCAAGTGAAAAAGGCAAAAAAGTGCTCAAAGGTTTTTAGCTGATCCAAACCATCTTCAGACAGTAATTTTTAAGAAAGAGGAAGTTTATGCTTATGGGAATGACGATAAGCCAAAAGATACTTGCTGACAAAGCGGGGAAAAAAGAAGTTCAGCCTGGCGAAATTATCAGTGCAAAGGTAGATGTAGCCCTTGGAAATGATATTACAGCGCCTATTGCCATTAAGCTTTTTGAAAAGTATGAGGGGAAAAAACTTTTTGACAATGAAAAAGTAGTTTTTGTTCCAGACCATTTCACACCAAACAAAGACATCAAGTCTGCTGAACAATGCCGTATTTTACGTGAATTCGCAAAAAAACATAATGTAAAGTATTACTTTGAAATTGGACGAGTAGGAATCGAACATGCCCTTTTACCTGATAAGGGAATAGTTTTGCCGGGTGACCTTGTCATAGGTGCTGATTCCCATACTTGCACTTATGGTGCCTTAGGCGCCTTTTCTACTGGAATAGGAAGTACAGACCTTGCCGCAACAATGATGACAGGAGAGATATGGCTAAAGGTGCCTGAATCGATTAAGTTTGTTTACAATGGGAAGCTCCAACCATTCGTATCAGGAAAGGATTTAATCCTTTATACGATAGGTTTGATAGGAGTTGATGGAGCAAATTATAAATCAATGGAATTTACAGGGGATGTTATTGATAATCTTCCTATAGACGGAAGATTGACAATGTGCAATATGGCAGTTGAAGCAGGCGCAAAAAATGGAATTATAGCTCCTGATGAAACAACATTGAAATTTGTTGATAAAAGAAAGAGAAGGGAATATTCAGCTTATCAAAGCGATCCTGAAGCTGAATATTCAGATGTCATTGAGATTGACTGCAGTAATTTGGAGCCTCAAGTGTCGCTGCCTCCATCTCCGGGAAATGCAAAATCAGTCAGGGAATTGTCAGATATTTTCGTTGATCAGGTTGTAATTGGCTCCTGCACGAATGGAAGATTGAGAGATTTAGAGGAAGCTGCTGCAATTCTTAAAGGTAAGAAAGTCAATCCTAATGTTCGCTTGATTATTTTTCCTGCAACTCAGGAAATATATAGTGAAGCATTAAAACGGGGGCTTATTGAAATATTTATTGATGCAGAAGCAGTTATTGGTCCTCCAACTTGCGGGCCATGTCTTGGTGGCCATATGGGTATTTTGGCAAAAGGGGAAAAATGTGTTGCAACAACAAACAGAAATTTTGTTGGGAGAATGGGACATCCTGAAAGTGAGGTATATCTGGCAGGACCATCCGTTGCTGCAGCTTCTGCCATTACAGGAAAGATAACCCATCCGGAGGAGGTAGTGTGAAATCACTAAAGTTTAAGGGTAAAGTTTTCAAATATGGAGATGATGTAAATACTGATGTCATTATTCCAGCGAGGTATTTAAACACAAGTGACCCAAAAGAGCTTGCCGCGCATTGTATGGAAGATATTGATGATACTTTTGCTTCCAATGTGAAGGAAGGGGATATTATAGTTGCGGGAGAAAATTTTGGATGCGGCTCTTCGAGAGAACATGCTCCTATTTCGATAAAAGCTTCCGGTATTTCCTGTGTCATTGCCAAATCCTTTGCAAGAATCTTTTACAGAAACTCTTTTAATATTGGTTTGCCTATAATAGAGTGCCCGGAAGCGGCAGACAATATTGAGTTTGGCGATCTTATCGAGGTTGACTTGGAAGAAGGAATAATTAGGAGAGTTTCCGATAATAAACTCTTTAAACCGAAACCCTTTCCTGACTTTGTAAAGGAGATAATAGTGAAGGGTGGTTTAATGGAGTATGTGTCATCAAAACAATCATAAAAAAGAATCCTTCATATAGAGAAAAATAATATGGCAAAGAGAGTTTTTTTATCTCGATATGGAGATGTTCTTTCTTCATCTCTCAAGGTATTAAGCCCTTATTCAGGTGATTGATGATGAAAATGTATTTTGCACTTGCATTACATTTTCATCAGCCTGTTGGAAATTTCGATTATGTACTCGAAAGGGCTTATCAGAATTCCTATCTTCCTTTTGTCGAAACACTGAAAAAATTTCCTTCCATTAAAGCAAATCTCCACTTGTCCGGATCTCTCCTTGAATGGATAGAATTGAGACACAGAGAATTTTTTGATGATTTGTCTTTACTTACAAATAGGGGACAGGTTGAACTTATATCAGGTGGCTTTTATGAACCGGTTCTGACGGCAATCCCCGAAAGAGATGCAATCGGACAAATTGAAATGCTTTCAGACTATTTGAAAAAAAATTTTTTTTTCAGTCCTAATGGAGCGTGGATCGCAGAAAGAGTATGGGAACCTTACCTTCCTAAAATATTGAGCAACGCCAAGATAAGATATACTATTCTTGATGATACTCATATTATGAGAAGCGGCATTGCCGTTAAAGATATAAAAAATTATTACATAACAGAGAATGACGGTCATAGAATATTCGTTTTCCCTACTGATAAGGAACTGAGATTTTCGATTCCCTTTAAAGAAATAGATGAAGTCATAAGCTATTTAAAGAAACCGTTGGATGAAGGGGAGAATGAATATCTTTTTACCTATGGCGATGATGTTGAAAAGTTCGGAGAATGGCCGGGCACCTATGAATTAGTATATAAAGAGAGATGGCTTGAAAAATTTTTTCACGCATTAGAAAAAGATAGAGGACAAATAGAAACTGTCAAATTTAGCGACTTTCTTCAAATTAAGAGTCCACAATCAGAGGTTTATATTCCGGAATCATCCTATGAAGAAATGATGTTGTGGTCTCTTTCAGATGATTCTCGAAAATTGAAGGACTCAATAAAGGAAAAAATCAAAGATGACAATGAAATGGTGAAATTTGTAGATGCTATGGCAGGCGGCTTTTGGAAAAATTTTTTTGTCAAATATCCTGAATCAAATCGGATGCATAAAAAATTAATCTATATTAGCGAACAAGTAGAGAAGGCAGGAATTTTTTACGGTAGAGAAAATGATGACACTAAAAACAAGATTTTGAAATCTTTATATAAAGCTTCCTGCAATTGCGCTTACTGGCACGGCCTCTTTGGTGGAATTTATCTTCATCATATAAGGAGTGCTGTTTATAAGAATTTAATCGATGCACAGCGCTTTTTAGATGAATATTCGGGAAATTCAAGCTCTAAAATTGAAGTTGAAGAAGAGGATTATGATTTCGACGGGAAAAATGAGGTCATTCTTTCAAACAACAATTTGTCTCTTTGGATAAATCCATCATATCGTGGTTCCATTGTGGAAATCGACTGGATGGAGAAAGGAATGAATGTCTTGAATGTCTTGACAAGGAGATATGAACCCTATCATTCAGAGATTGGAAATCAAATAAAAAAGGTAGACGAGATAGTGTATATGGGAGACGAAGAGAATTTTTTCTATGACAAATTTTATCGTACATCTTTTACTCATCTGTTTTTGGAAGAAGATATTTCATACACAGATTTTATTAGTAATAGTGAAAAGATTTGGAGTTTAAATAGGGGGATTCAGGAGTTCGACTATTTAATTAAAAAAAGAAATAAGGTTGCAGAGGTTCTACTCATTGGGAAAAATAATAATCCTGCAATTCCAATTTTGAAAAAAAGATATTTTTTGGAAGAAGGGAAAAATTTTTTTTCATTCCTCTGGGAGATTGAAAATGTTGAAGACTCTTATGAGAATAAAAAAATTGCATTGGAAATAAATTTATCTCTTACATCAGCAGATTCTGAAGGGAATAGATTCCTTTTATTTAAGAATCGAAATAATAGTATGGAATATGATTTCAAATCTTTGTTTGTTGTCCAAGAAATTAGCAAATGTAAAATTGAAAGCAAATGTGACTCCGCAGAAATCTCAATAGAATTTTCACAGCCCTGCAGTTGTTATTCTTATCCGCTCAAAACAATATCGCGTTCAGAAAGAGGATTTGACTTTATCTATCAGGGCACTTGTCTGATTTTTGTTTGGTCTATTGCTAAACTCAATGAGCATAAGATTGAAGGAAGCATGCAATTTCTTGACGAAGATTCAAAATGATGATTTATTAATGTCCATTTTTTAATATGCAACAAAAGATGGAGAGCGATTAATGAGGAAAGAAAAGATAGTTGTATTACCCGGCGATGGGGTTGGCCCAGAGGTGGTAGAAGGCGCTATCGAAGTATTGGACGCTGTTGGGAAAAGATTTCAGATAAAATTTGATTATGAAGAAAAGCTAATAGGTGGTATTGCAATCGATAAAAGAAGCACCCCCTTGCCTGATGATACTTTGAAAGCATGCAAGGAATGTGGAGTGATACTCTTGGGGGCCGTTGGAGGACCTAAATGGGATAAACTAACAGGCAAAATGAGGCCTGAATCAGGACTCTTGGAAATAAGAAAAAAACTTGGTCTTTATGCAAATATCAGACCTGCAAAAATTTTCCGTCCTCTAATATCTTCGTCTACATTAAAAAGCTCTGTCCTTAAAAATGTGGACTTTGTCGTTGTACGTGAATTAAATTCTGGAATCTATTATGGAAAACCTCGCGGCATAAAAAAAGAAAAAAAAGGGAAAAAAGCTTTTAATACGATGGTTTATGATGAAGCTACGATAAGACGAATTGCAGAAACGGCATTTAAAATAGCAGAGAGGAGAAAAAGAAAAGTTGTATCTGTTGATAAAGCAAATGTCCTCGAATGTTCACGTCTTTGGAGAGATGTAGTTGAAGATGTGCATAACAATTTTTCTCATATTGAGTTGTCTCATATGTATGTAGACAATTGCGCAATGCAGATTATAAGAGATCCTGCACAATTCGATGTTATTCTTACACCTAATCTTTTTGGTGATATAATCAGTGATGAAGCCGCAATGATAACAGGATCTATAGGTATGCTCTCTTCGGCAAGTATCGGGGAAAAGGCAGCTTTGTATGAACCGGTCCATGGAAGCGCTCCTGATATTGCAGGCAAAGACATTGCGAATCCATTGGCAACAATTCTTTCAGCGGCGATGATGTTGCGATATTCATTATCCTATGAAGAAGAAGCATCTGCTATTGAAAGGGCTGTAGAGAAAGTTTTAAAAAAGGGATTTCGCACAAAAGATATTTATAATGGAAGAGGCAAAATTGTAGGAACAAGAAAAATGTCCTCTTTAGTTGCTGAGAATTTGTAAAAAGGGTCCTCTATGCCTTCGTATAGTGAGATTTTAGAGATTAATACAAAAGGATATTGCGACATTGTTGATATAACTGGCAGGGTTGAAAAAGCAGTATATAATTCAAAAATAACGAACGGAATTGTTGTTGTTTTTATACCCGGAGCTACTGCTGGATTAACTACTATCGAATATGAATCAGGCGCTATTCAGGATTTGAAGGAAGCGATTGAAAGAATAGCTCCTGAAAATATTCATTACTCCCACGATGCGCGCTGGGGAGACGGAAACGGCTTTGCCCATGTTCGTGCGGCACTTATCGGTGCTTCTCTGTCAATTCCATTGATAGATAAAAATCTTTCCTTAGGGACTTGGCAGCAAATAGTTTGCATTGATTTTGACAATAGACATAGAAGAAGAAAAATAGTTGTCCAAGTCTGTGGCGATTGAGTCTTTCTCCTTTTGAAGAAAATAGCCCTATAGTTTAGTTTCACAGATTATCTTTTTGTTTTTTTAAATGGAAAAAGTAAAGTATTTTTTCTTCCTTTCCGATAGTGCTTTTAGTCAAAAAATCTTTTCAAATTAAAGATTGGATAAAGAGTTAAACTATTGGCGTATATAACCGAATAAATGAATAACTAAAAATTCAGGGATGAATTGATATGTTTGCTATTATAGGGATTGTAGTAGTAATCGGCTCTATCATTTCAGGTTATCTTTTAGAACATGGAAATCTTTCAGTACTCATTCAGCCAGCAGAATTGATTATTATTGGCGGTGCCGCATTGGGGTCATTAATTGTAACATGTCCTCCCTCAATCTTAAGCGATATTGTAAAAAAGATACCTACTGTTTTTAAAGGCTCCGCATATGATAAAAAAGCCTATCTTGAACTTCTCAATCTCCTATATGATATATTTGTAAAAATCAGAAAAGAAGGCGTTTTACATATAGAAAGTGATATAGAAGCGCCGGACAAGAGCGAACTTTTCAAGAAATATCCTAGTGTTCTTTCCAATCACCATGCTTTGAAGTTTTTATGTGATAATTTGCGTGTCTATATTGTTGGAGTAAAACCCTCTGACCTTGAAGATATGATGGATGTTGAATTAGAGACGCACCATGCTGAGGCAGAAACAAGCCCCTCCATAATTACAAAAGTAGGAGATTCTCTTCCCGGTTTTGGTATAGTTGCCGCAGTCCTTGGTGTTGTTATTACAATGGGTAAAATGGATGAATCTCCGGAAGTAATAGGGCATAGCGTTGCAGCGGCATTAGTGGGAACTTTTCTTGGAATACTTTTGTGTTACGGAATTGTAGGTCCAATAGGAAGCCATCTTGAGTTGAAGGCAAAGGAAGAAAGCAAGTATCTCGAAGTGATAAAATGCTCAATTCTTGCTTTTGCGAAGGAAGTTCCTCCTCAAATGGCTGTTGAGTATGGAAGGCGAGTTCTATATAGTGATACAAAACCGTCCTTCAAAGAATTGGAAGAAAAGGTAAGAAAGAAAAAAGCAGCATAAAAAAGGGTTAAAATATGCCTGAGGAAGGAAGCGGCAATCCAATAATTATCAAAAAGATTAAAAAAACTGTTCATGGAGGCCATCATGGCGGTGCATGGAAGGTTGCATATGCTGATTTTGTAACAGCAATGATGGCACTCTTTCTGGTTTTGTGGCTTGTTGCTATGATGTCAATTCAGGCAAAAAAGGGAGTAGCAGAATATTTTAGAAGCTATTCAATCTTCAAAGGAGACAAAGCAGGCGGCGGAAAAGGAATGTCAGTCCTGCCTGGCGACATAATTTCAGTTGGCGAGAAGGAAGAGCAATCTATCAAAGAAGAAATAAAAAAAGTCAAGATAGCAAATCAGATAGCTGATATGATACAGCAGGAGCTTGGAGAGTTAAAAAATCAAGTTCTTATAAAGGTTACTGATGAAGGTATTCGGATGGAATTGGTTGATAAGATTGGAAGTCCTATGTTTGAATTGGGAAAAGCAAATCTAGTACAAGTTGGAAATAAAATAGTAGATGTTGTTTCTGAAAGTTTAAAAAATATCGATGCAAAAATTATTATTGAAGGACACACAGATTCTTATCAATATTCTGATGAAGATTATACAAATTGGGAGTTGTCAGCCGACAGGGCGAATGCTGTAAGAAGGGCATTAATTAAGAATGGTATTGAAGCATCAAAGATATTAAAAGTCGTAAGTCTTGCAGATACATTGCCATTAAACGAAGAAGACCCTTATGACCCAATAAATAGAAGGGTAAGCATACTTATTGTTGGTTCGAAAAATAAAAAAGATGCAGAGGCAAAAAACAAAAGTATAGAAGTAATATCTAATAAAGACTTTTTAGATGAAGGAGAATTTGCAAGCCTTTTAAAAATCAACAAAGAAAATTCAGAATAATATCCTTTCACATTTTTCCCTTTTTTGTTCTTATATCAGTTATAATTATTCCTGACTTTCTGAGTATTGGAAATGAATAAAGAACCTGTTAAATTTTTAAAAGATTACATCGACTATCTCCCTCATAAAGGCAGAGTTTTGGATATTGCTATGGGAGAAGGCCGTAATGCTATTTTTCTTTCAGAAGCAGGATTTCGAGTTGATGGAGTAGAGATTTCCGAAGATTCAATAAGAAAGGCACTTGCCGAAGCTGAAAGAAGAAAATTAAAAATCAATGTGTTCAGGTGCGACCTTGAAAAAAATGAATTTAATCCTCCTGACGAATCTTATGATGCAATAATCTGTTTTTATTATTTACAGCGCTCATTATTTCAAAGGATAAAAAAATGGCTAAAAAAAGGCGGTATGTTGATGTATCAGACATTTACAGTTGAGAATTTAAAATATCAAGGGAGACCAAGAAATCCCGAGCATGTTTTAAAAGAAAATGAATTGCTGAAATCTTTTTTGGAATTCAGGATTCATTTTTATAGAGAATGCGTTTTGAATGGAGAAACTGCTGTAGCCAGTCTTATTGCAGAAAAATTCTAATTACTTTTCTACTTCCAAATTTCTTTTGCACCATTCATCAAAGCCGCCTGCTAAAAAGGAAACATTTTTGTAGCCAAGCAGTTTCAATGTTTTACCGGCTAATGCGCTTCTGGGTCCTTTAGCGCAGTAAACTACGATTTCTCTTTCTTTATCAGGAACTTTTGTTTCGATGAGGAATTCAAGCATACCGCGTGGTATGTGAAGAGAATTTTTTATTTTCCCCGAATCTAATTCTTCCTTTTCCCTAACATCAAGAATAATCGGAGTATTATTTTTGCTGATAGATTCATTTAAGGATTCTGCCGTTACTGCATCTACATCTTTTTTTGCTTCTTCGATAAGCTCTAAAACAGTCTTTTTTTCCATTGCTTCTATCCTTTCTTCTGTTTTTTAGAGGAACAAAATTGAATAAATTGATATAAATAAAGTGCAGTCTTATCTATATTTAGAGCTAAAAAATATGTCAAATAAAATTATAACCTGTTCAAAGGAAATAAATATTGGAGGCAAAGTTTATTTTGATGAAAATTCTAAATCTATATTGAAGAAATGGAAAATAAGATTTGGAGAAGCTTTTACATTTGCAGATTGCAATGACAATTTTTATAGAGGAAGGCTTGAAAGAGGAGATACAGAGATTTTTGCAACTGTAATTGAAAAAATAGAGGGAAATATAGAATCTCCGGTAAAAATAATTCTTTGTCAGGCATTACCTGCAAAAGAAAGGATGGAATTGATAATTGAAAAAGCTGTTGAGCTTGGTGTCAAAAAAATCGTACCATTTAAATCCGATAAATCTATTACTCTTGAAGAGCGTGAAAAAAAGCAAAGAAAAGCCCATAAGTGGACAGATTTGGTCATTAAAGCATCGAAACAATGCAGGCGTGCTGAATTATTGTCTATTGATAGATTCACCGATTTTGAAACAATTATGAAAGAATATAGAAAAATTTGTGGAAAAATTATTTTCTCCAACTATCATTACGATTTTAGACTATCCGATATTTTGCAGTCATTGAAAGATTGCAAAGAAATTTGTATTGTTATTGGTCCTGAAGGCGGCTTCAGCGAAGAAGAATTAGAATTAGCCAAAAAGACTGGATTTTATGTAGTAAAGGCAGGTGAAAGAATATTAAGAACTGAAACAGCTGCAATTTCGTTAACTGCAATTTTCCAGCATCTGTTAGGTGATTTAAGGTAAGATTTTTTCAATAAAAGAATTATAGAATGTGGGCAAAAAATAAGATAATCATCGATCTCGATAATACATTATACCCCGAGGAGATGGGAATTTTTACCCAAGTAAACAACAAAATAAATCTGTTTCTTAAAGAAAAGATGGGCTTTCAAGAGGATAAGATAGATAACATAAGATTAGAGTATATGCGAAGATATGGAACAACATTGCGCGGCCTTATGGTGAATTTCAATTTAGCACCTGATGAATATCTTAGATATGTCCACGATGTGGAAATTGAAAGTATTCTCAAAAAAGATAATGATTTAGATTTGCTTCTTTCAGAACTAAAAGGGGAAAAGGTAATATTTACAAATGGTGCATCTTTCTATGCAGAGCGAATATTAAACGCACTTGGGATAAAGAGACATTTTTCAAAAATATTTGACATTGTTTCAATGGACTATATTGCTAAGCCACATCCTTATGGATTTGACAAACTAATGAGTAGTTTTGGAAACGGAACTGATTACAATTATCTTTTTATTGATGATATGGCTGAAAATGTGAGTACTGCAAAAAAGAAGGGGATGACTACTGTCTTAATCGACAACTTTTCTAATAAAAGGTTAGGAAGGAATGTAGAAAAGATTGCTGATTATGTTGTTAAAAAAATTCTAGATATCAAGCCCTACCTCGAATCCACTCCTTTTATTTGATTTTTGATTATGATGAATTACAGTTTTTTTATTTCTTCGATTATTTTTTGATATGTTTTTTCAATATATTCAGGCATTACTTTTACATCGGCGATGACAGGCATAAAATTTGTATCACCATTCCATCGTGGTACGATATGCAGATGAAGATGTTCATCAAATCCTGCACCTGCAGTTTTGCCGAGATTGAAGCCGATATTGTAGCCGTCTGGTTTCATAATATTGTTGAGTGTTTTTATAACTTTTTTTAAAAGATTGAACATTTCACAGTATTCTTCATTAGTAAGGGCAGTTATGTCATTTATATGCCTGTAAGGTGCTATCATAATATGTCCATTATTGTATGGATACTTATT
>RFHX01000105.1 GCA_003695725.1 Candidatus Schekmanbacteria bacterium | reverse complement strand
GGGATATCGATTTCATATTGAGCACAGGCATTGAACTCAAGCTCAATTGTGAAGTTGGGAAGGATATCTCTTTGAACGAGTTGCGAAAAGAAGGATACAAAGCATTTTATATTGCAATAGGGGCTCAATCACCAACGCCACTTGGCATAGAAGGAGAAGATTTAGACGGAGTAATTCAGGCTTGGGATTTGCTTAAAGATTTTAGAAAGGGAATCGAGCCAAATCTTGGGAAAAAGGTTTCCGTCATAGGAGGAGGAAATGCGGCTATAGATGCGGCGCGTACGGCTTTCAGGTTGGGTTCTGATGTTACTATAATTTACAGACGTGACCGCGAAGAGATGCCAGCTATTAAAGACGAGATTAAAGAAGCAGAAAAAGAGGGAATAAAATTTTTATTTCTTGCACGACCATTAAAGATTGTTGGTGAAAGTGGTAAGGTAAAGAAACTAATCTGCGGCAAGATGGAAATAAAAGGTTATGACCTCAATGGTAGAAGGAGGTCTGTGCCTGTCGAGGGAGAAGACTTTGAAGTTGAAACTAACACAGTTATAGCGGCGATTGGGCAGAAAATCGATGCTGAGACCATTATGAAGGACAGCGGCATAGGACTTTCCTACACCGGCTATATCTATGCTGACCATGAGATGAAAACAACTGTTGAAGATGTCTTTGCAGGAGGAGATGTTGTAACAGGCCCTGCTACAATTGCTGATGCAGTCGGCTCAGGAGAAAAAGCAGCTGTTTCAATCAATAAGTATTTATCCCGAGATTTGCCGAAAGAAGAACGTTCTGCCTGTTTTTGGCTTGAACCTTATGAAGACACTGTGCCCTATAATTTGAGGTCTGCACCTGCGCCTTTTGAGCGTATCGAAGCTCCAACTGTACCGGTGACGGAAAGGAGGAAGGATGTAGAAGTCGAACTTGCATTGAGGAAAGAAGATGCTCTCCGTGAATGCGAGAGATGTCTTCGTTGTGACTATATAGAAAAGAAGGTTGATACAAAGGGAGTAACAGCAGTTAGATAACTTGATTTTTTGAAAGGAGGCGAAAGAGAAAAACGATGAATGCAACAAGTAAGAAGTATTTTATTGATGAAGACTATTTTGAATCAGTGAATCAGGCGTTTCCCGTATCAGAGGTAGTTAAAAAATTTGCTGAAGCAGTAAAGGGGAAAAGCCCTGAAGAAGCAGATGAAGCAGGGAAAAAGATTTTTGAAGAATATGCATCTGCTCTTGCAAAACATATTCTTCAAACAGAAAAGGATGTCCGCGATAGAACAGCTGAGTTAATTTATGAAGTGGCTGAAAAAACGGGACACCATTTTCCAAGTATTCCACAGAGATTGATTGAGATGGCGCTGTTGTCAACTCGTCTTGAAGACAAATGGAGATGGGTGTGCATATCCTATAAGCGCCTTGCTTATTCAGTCAAAAAGTGCACAGTTTATGATGCGCTTGTAGAAGCAGTAGGAAAAGAGATTGCAGATACATTACCCTGCAGACATTACTGTATTGCGCTGTCTGAAACATTCTACAAAGAGTTGAATATGGATGTAGGAGTTAAAATGAAGGCTGCGCTTCCTACTGACGGACACTGTCAGTTTGATGGTTTTTACCATTTTGAATAAATCATATTCCCCGCAGGGGGTATAAAATGATTGGATGAATATAATTGAGGGTTTCTTCGCTATGAGGAAACCCTTATTTTTTTTGTGCATTAGCCAACAGATAATGTGGTTAAGAATGAATGAAAATCCTTGACTTAGTATTTAGGAAAAAGTCCTCATATATTTTAAGGAGGGATTGCAATGGCTAAATATCAATATGGATTGGATCTGGATTTTTTGGATTCAATTGAAGAGAGGGTTTCTGTGGATTCATTATTATCAGGTTATTTGGAAAAGGTTAAAGGGGAAGATTCATCTAATAAAGATGAGGATGTAAAAAAATATTTTTCGACCAAAGGTAAAACTCTTGCTGAAATAATTTGTGATGAAGAAAAGAATCATAGGGATAGGATGGCTGAAGTTGTATATGAGGTTGCAAAAAAAACCGGGCATATTTTTCCAAGTATTCCTCAAAGATTGCTCGAAATCAGCTTCTATGCACTTCGTCCTGATGATGATTGGATTTACAAGGAAGTTTCAAGTAATGCCATTGAATATGAAGTTAGAGATTGTGAATTATTCAATAAATTGAAGGAAAAAGCAGGTGATGAAGAAGCTAAAAAAATGCCCTGCTGGAATTTTTGTCGGACAGTGAGCGACATAATATATGATAAAACAGGCGTCAGAGTTAAGGTGTCGATGAAGAAGAGCCTTGCCAATGACAACAGATGTGTAATTAGAGCAGAGTGTTATTCTGAGGTATAGTAAAAAAGGAAAAAGCGGTTAGTCTTGATTTCTTACAAGAGCAGATTTGTAATTGTTATAAATTTGCGATGAGATTTAGCTCTTCAAGAAAACTTTCTTATGAAATTTGTTTATCTTCGGACTTCTAAATTAATAATTCAATTTTCCCTTTACTCTTCCTTGAATTTTTGATTAATAGGACAGACTTTTTTCTTCTTGAAAATTTCAGAAGAAAAAAATAGATGATTTTTTAACCTGACGTATAAAGCATTTAGTGAATCGGAGGATTTTAATTGTCAGTTAGAGAAGAGTTAAAGAAAATAGTTGGTAATGAAAATATAGTAGAAGATACTGATAGTTTATTAAGGTATTGCGCTGATGAGAGCCCTTTCAAAGGCAAAATGCCGAATTACGCAGTGAAAGTAAAAAGTGCCGATGAGATTAAAAACATTCTTAAATTAGCAAACAAGAAGAAAATTCCTGTTGTCCCTTCAAGCTCAAAGATACATTTTAATGGAGCATCGCTACCCACGCAGGGTGGAATACTCCTCGATATGTCCGAAATGGATAAAATCCTTCTCATCGATGAGAGGAACAGAAAAATAATTATTGAACCAGGAGTTAGCTGGAAAAAAATCGATGAGGAGCTTGAGAAAAAAAAATTGAGAATGTTCAATCCTCTTTTCCCTCATTCAGGGACATCAGCGCTTACTGATTTGTTGGAAAGAGTGCCTGCTCTGATTCCAAAGTTTGAGTATGCAGACCCAATCCTTACTCTTGAAGCCGTTTTTCCGACAGGCGACCTTATGAGAACCGGTTCTGCCTCTATCACAATGTCTTATAAAGGCGACAATCCTGCTGTTGATTTGGTTTGCCCTTATGGACCGGGAATGGATTTTTTCCGACTTTTCCACGGAGCGCAGGGAACATTAGGAGTTGTAACATGGGCAGCAGTAAAACTTGAACATCGTTCTCCATTGAAAAAGCTATTCCTTTTTGGTTATGAAGGAATTGAGGATGCAATAAGTGACATACAAAAGATTCAACGCTCGATGATAGGTCAGGAATGTTTTATTCTCGATAATACCAATGCATCATTGATTCTCTCTCAGGGCGATATTTCAAAATGTGAAGCGCTGAAGCGAAAATTGCCTAAATTTCTTGCAATGCTTATGTTAAGAGGCGCAAAGAGAAGGCCGGAAGAAAAAATTGCCTATGAAGAAAAAGCGCTAAAAGAGATTATGAAAGATAAAGATAATGAAATTTCATCTTCCTTTGAGCAGGAAAGCGAGTGGCTAAAAGGAAATGTTGAAAAATGTTGGCCAGATGAGAAGGTTTATTGGAAGAATATGTTGAAAGGACGAGTCCTTCAAATTTCCTATAAGACTACAGCGAATAGAATTCCTCATCTCCTTTCCAAATATGAGCAGATAGTTTCAACGACAAATATGAAAAATATAGAGTGTGGATTATATATTCAGCCAATTGAATATGGCAGGGCTTATCATTGTGAACATCATTTGTATTATGAAGACAATGGGAAGGATATTTCTGATAAAATTCTTTCTTTCAATAGACAAGCAGTTATGGGATTGAATAGCGAAGGAGCTTTTTTCAGCACACCTTATGGAGATGTTGGAAAAATAATTTTTGATAAAACAGGCGGATATAGGGAAGCCGTTAGGAAAATCAAAAATATATTTGACCCTGCCGGAATAATGAACCCGGGCAGGTTATCCTTTTAGGAGAGAGTTTTTCAATATGGAACTAGAAAAATATAGATATGATGTTGAAATGTGCGTTAGGTCTTCATCCTGCAAATGGATTGACCCGATGTATTCCAAAAGCAAGCGATTCAATAAAATATGTCCTATAAACACAAAATTTAAATTTGATTCCTTTTCCTGCCAAGGGATTATGGATATAGCTCTTGCGTATCTTGACGGGGAAATCGGCATCAACAAAGACCTTTATGAAATACTTTATCATTGTACTCTTTGTGGTGCCTGTGATGTTATGTGCAAGAGGTGTATAGACAATGAAAGATTGGAAGTAATTGAGGCATTTAGATGCCGTTATATAGAGAAAGGCGGTAAGGTGGCTCCTGTGCAAAAAAAGATTCTGGCAAATGTCGTATCAAAAGGCAATTTATATGGCGCCTCTCCGCAAAAAAGGGTTGATTGGTATAGGAGTGGAGAAGCATCGAGAGAAGATTCTCCTCCTGAAGTTCTCTATTTTGTAGGGTGTTCTGCTTCATATCGTTACAATTCAATTGCGCAGTCGACAGTCAGAATATTGGAAAGTGCAAGCGTTTCTTACAAACTTTTCCCTCAGGAGCAGTGCTGTGGAAATCCACTTATTCGTCTTGGATACAAAAAGGAAGCTGACGAGATAAGAGAGAAGAATCTCCAATTATTGTCCGAGAGCGGATGCAATACGATAGTTACATCTTGTGCAGAATGTTATCATATGTGGAAAGTAGATTATCCGCGGCTTGCAGAAAAGAGCGGTACCGATTATGAGATACTGCACATAAGCGAATATACTGAAAAGCTCTTGGAAGAGGGACGCCTTAAAATTAGTGGAAGTTTAGAGAAAAAAATCACATATCACGATTCTTGTCGGCTTGGCAGATTGTCGGAGCCCTATGTCCATTGGGATGGCAAACGGATTGAGTTTGGAAGAACTGATCCTCCAAAAGTTTGGAGAAGAGGCACCAACGGTGTCTATGATGCGCCGCGTAATGTATTCGGTAAAATTTCTGGAATTGAGCTTCGAGAGATGGAGCGTATGAAAGAAAACACTTGGTGCTGCGGTGCAGGTGGAATGGTGAAATGGATTTATAATGATTTTTCTCTTTGGAGTGCAAAAGAGCGCCTTGAAGAGGCAGGACAGACAGATGCAGAAATCCTTGTTTCTTCCTGTCCATTTTGTAAATGGAATTTTTCTGAAGCTAATGAAAATGAGAATCTCGAAATAATGGATTTTACTGAGTTGGTTGCAAAAGTTATTTAAATATGGAGTAGAGATAAATGGCATTACCGATTGAAGCCAAGAAGGAACTCATTGCAGTAGTTGGTGAAGAAAATTTTACGGATTCCAAAACTAAATGTGAAGCATATTCCCGCGGCGGTTATGGCAAGTTTTCGTGGGATAGAAATAGGAAAATACCCGGTTGTGTTGTCCTGCCATCAAGCACAGAAGAGGTGCAGGCAATAGTCAAAATTGCAAATCGTTACAAGCTTCCCTATATTCCTCTTGGCACTTTCTATATCGCTTTGTGTGTTCCAATTAAGCCCAATACGATAATGATTGATATGAAGCGGATGGATAAGCTCGAGATAGATGAAGAAAATATGTATGCCATAGTAGAGCCCTATGTTACCTATACAGAGCTTCAAACAGAAGCAATGAAATTGGGGCTTTATACAAGCGCCCCTTCCTGCGGTGCACAGGTTTCTGTTATCGCTAATCATCTCAATCAAGGGATGGGACAGCTAGTACATCGTGTTGGATATGCAAATAGAAGAGTGCTTGCCGCTGAATGGATATTGCCTGACGGGGAATTGATTAGAACAGGGTCAGCCACTAACGGAGATGATTATTTTTGGGGAGAAGGTCCCGGACCTGATTTACGCGGTATTATGAGAGGTTGGTTTGGTAATTTCGGCGGCTTGGGAATAGTAACGAAAATGGCTGTAAAACTTTTTCCTATGCCTTTCAAGGGAGTGCCCAAAAGCGTTGGTGTATCTCCAAATACAGCTTTTAAGCTTCCTGAAGACCGTTTCAAATGGTTTACAATCTTTTTCCCAACAACGGAAAAAGCCATCGATGCGATGTATGAAATAGGACATTCTGAGATAGCTGCTGTAAGCGTTCGCGTGCCCTTTATTTGGAGATATATTGCGCGGGCAAAGTCGCGAGACGATTTTGCTGCAAAGTGGAATGCAGATAAGCATAAATTTGGGAAAGCTACTCCAAGTATGGTTCGAGTTATGTTGGTTGGTTTTGCATCAGAGGAACAGCTTGAGTATGAGGAAAAAGTCCTGCGAGATATTGTTTCTGAAATCGGCGGTGAGATAGAAGAAGCATCACCATATTCGAGTGGGCAGGTTTTCAAGCTCGGAATTTCAAGTAATGTGACAGTGCCAGCCGGCTTTTTTGCTGTTACGAAGTTTGCTTTCGATTCACTTGACCATGCAAGGCGCGCCCTATCAGAGACAGCAGACCTCAAAGCTAATTTTATCCCGCCTTTCTTCGACGATAGTGAAGAAAGCGGTTGGATGCAGAGTTATGATATGGGGCATATCGGTTACGGAGAATTCTTCTCTTATTTTGACAAGAGTATGGTTGATAAGTTTTTGGAATATGAGGTTGCTTCAATAGACCATGATATAAAGATGGGTGCCTATCCCGGTGCGCAATGGTCACAACACCACGAGCAGATAGGAAAGGCGACGGGCAATTACCATTTACTTATGGAGAAGATCGGCAAGTCCTTCGACCCGAAACATGTTTCCAATCCAACAAGGCTTGTCCCTACCCGCGGAAAGAAATAAGACCAATCAAAATCTTTAGCGATATACTGTGTTGATAGCGGTTAGTCGCTTCTATTTGTTATATCTTTTATTGTGATATTCATTTATTCATTTTTTGCCTTCTAATGTTTAAATTGAATATCCAAAAAACATTACCAAATAGAACAAATTAGAATTTATAGAACAGAAGG
>RFHX01000104.1 GCA_003695725.1 Candidatus Schekmanbacteria bacterium | reverse complement strand
CCTGTCTTCCCGAAAGGGAGCCGCTTGCGCCTTTGAATCCGCCTGAAAGGATTGCCGGGCTGGAATTGAAAGATTCTATCTTAGGCAGGCCTGCATTGAGAGAATTGTATCGGCTTCATGGGAAAAGCGTAGAATTGAAGAATGGCTATGTTGCACAATATTCAAATGGCAGGGACGATGCAACAATATACTATTCTGAAACACAGAATGAAGAGAAGGCGAAAGAGCTTATAGAGAGAATGGTCAAAAAAATTTCTGAGGGCAATCGATTCTTTACTGGATTGAGAGAAGTGAAAAAAGATAATCAATCTCTTTATTGGGTGGTTGGAATGGGACAGGAGCATTATTTTTTCAGGAATGGCAAAAGAATTATATGGATAGCCGCAGATAGGGATGTCATTGAAAATGTCTTGTCTGAGTATTTATCTTTTTTATTGAAAGAAGTGAGGATAGCTGAGAAGTGAAGTGCGCGGTTATAAAAAAATTTGGTAAGGAGATTGAAAATCTCGTAATCGAAGAAAGGGAAGGGCTAAAAGCAGAGGAGTGCAATGTAAAAGTCAAGATTGCGGCAACTGCCTTGAACCGCGCAGACCTTCTTCAGCGCAGAGGACTTTATCCTGCACCAAAAGATACGGTGCAGGATATCCCGGGCTTGGAATTTTCAGGAGTCGTTGATGAAGTTGGTGAAGATGTAACTTTATGGAAGGGAGGGGAAAGAGTTTTTGGTATTGCGTCAGGAGGGACTTATGCAGAAGAGATTGTAATCAACGAAAAACTGCTTATGGAAATTCCAGATTCACTTGATTTAGTTGAAGCGGCGGCAGTACCCGAAGCATTTATAACAGCCCATGATGCGTTGAGGACGCAGGGAAATATGAGTGAAGGCGATATTGTGCTTATCCATTCTGCTGCAGGCGGAGTTGGAAGCGCTGCAATCCAGATTGTAAATCTTTTTTCTGCAACTGCAATTGGCACTGTGGGAAGTAAAGAAAAGATAGACAAAATAAAAGAATACGCCGATTTTTATGCAATAAATTATAAGGAATCAGATTTTCAGGAACTTATTGAATCTAAATTCGGGAAAAGTTCTGTTGCAGTAATCCTTGATACAGTTGGCGCTCCATATTGGCAAAAGAATCTCTCATTGTTGAAAAAAAAGGGGAGACTGATTGTTGTTGGTGTTATGGGAGGTGTAAAGGCAGAGACGAATCTTTCTCTCATTTTAAGCAAACGACTGCATATCATAGGCACGGTGTTGCGCTCACGCCCATTGGAAGAAAAAATAGATGCAGTGCAGAAATTTTCAAAGGAAGTTTTGCCACATTTTAATGAGGGGAAACTTAAGCCAGTCATTGATTCTATTTATCCTTTTGAAAAATTATATGAAGCAACTCGAAGAATGGAGAATAATGAAAATTCAGGTAAGATTATTCTTGCATTTGGATGAATATGTTCTTGTTGAATGACTGCTGATGGCAGGAAGATATGAATTAAACGAAAACGGAATGAGAGCTGCCGCTCTGAACTTTTCTTATGAAACTCCTTTTTTTAATAGATATTACAAGAAAGATCTGTTCATACCATTCAAAAAAAATGGCTAGGAATCAACAAATTAGGTCTCATTTAAGCTTGACCGAATAATCCGCAATTGCTCACACCTTCATAAGAGCTTGCAAGATATTGGGCAATCTACACGAATGGAGGAATTCTTGTCGGTTTTAAAAGGTCTTACAAAATGAATGAAGATTTGGAAAAAGTCCTATTCTAAGCGTTGAGATGCATACTATTCTGATATAATTAAAACTATTATAATTTATTAGTTTTCAAAATTATCATATTGACCAGCAATAACAGTATATCACTATCCCTTTTTTTATCTTGATTATTTTAAGGGGATATGCTATTTCACGCCCGTTTATTTTCGTGATGATGTGAATTTTTGAGCTGGGTGAACGATGGACTTCTTTTCAAATTTTAACGAATACCGCGCAATCAGCGAGTATATCCCGATTTTGCTTCTACTTCTTGGGGCGCTTGTTTTTGCAGTTGGGACACTCGTTGTAGCGCTATTGGTGCGTCCAAACAATCCTGACGATGAGAAACTCAGCACTTATGAATGTGGAATTGAACCGGCCACAAAAGACGCAAGAGGCGCATATAATGTGAGATATTTTTTAATTGCTGTGCTTTTCATAATTTTCGATGTTGAAACAATTTTTCTTTTTCCGTGGGCAGTAGTTTATAAACGCATTGCGCTGTTTGGATTTATAGAGATGATGCTCTTTATTTTTATACTGCTTGTGGGATATTTTTACGCATGGAGAAAAGGAGCTCTTGAATGGGTTTAATAGAAAACAGATTTGGTCCCAATGTTTTGATAACATCTGTTGATTATGTCTTCAATTGGGCAAGAAAGTCAGCGCTATGGGGAATGACTTTTGGGCTTGCCTGCTGTGCAATTGAAATGATGGCAACAGGAGCGGCACGATATGATTTTTTTGAAAGGTCTGGAATGTTGTTTAGGGCTTCTCCAAGACAATCTGATATGATGATAATAGCTGGGACTGTAACCAAAAAGATGGCGCCTGTAATAAAAAAACTTTATGACCAGATGCCTGACCCAAAATGGGTTGTTTCGATGGGTGCTTGCGCAAATACAGGTGGAATTTTCCCAACCTATAATGTTGTTCAGGGTGTTGATAAAATAATCCCTGTGGATGTTTATATACCCGGTTGTCCGCCCCGTCCCGAAGCGCTTTGCCATGGTTTGATGAAATTGCAGGAAAAGATTGAGACGATGACTATTGCAAGGAGAAAAGAAGCGGATGGACAATGATGGGATTGCCAAACGGCTCGCTGAGAAATTTGGCGACGCAATAGAAAGCGCGCCTGCGCACAGAGACCTTGAAAGCGAGCTGACATTTATAGTTAAAACGAACAAGATTGTTGAGGTTTGTGATTATCTAAAAAAGGAAGAAAAATTTAATTTCCTTTCAGACCTCTGTGGTGTTCATTACCCTGACCGCGATAAAAAATTTGAAGTAGTCTATCATCTTTTTTCAATTGAAAGGAAAAAGAGAGTGCGCCTAAAAGTGCGCTTGGGTATGGGAGAGAGCGTCCCTTCTGTAACAGGCGTGTGGGCTACGGCAGATTGGCATGAAAGAGAATGCTATGATATGTTGGGAATCAATTTTACAGGACATCCAAACCTTAAAAGAATACTTTTAACAGATGATTTTCAGGGGCATCCATTGAGGAAGGATTTCCCATACAGGAGCGAAGATGCCTGAAAAAATAAAAAACAGCGAGAGCGAAGATTTCAAGACTGAAGAAATTATAGTAAATATGGGTCCTCAGCATCCCAGCACCCACGGTGTGTTGCGGCTCATATTAACTCTCGACGGCGAAGTCGTGAAAGACTGCGAGGTTGTTATCGGCTATCTTCATCGCGGTGTAGAAAAACTTTGTGAACAAAGGGATTACAGACAGAATATTGTATATACCGACCGCTTGGATTATGTTGCCTCTATGAGCAACAATCTTGCCTATGTGCTTGCCGTTGAGAAGCTATTGGGCGTAGAAATCCCTGAGAGAGCAGAATATATCCGTGTAATTTGCGCAGAGCTTCAGAGGATTGCAAGCCATCTGCTTTGGCTTGGCACTCATGCAATGGATATAGGTGCTGTTACAGTTTTCCTCTACTGTTTTAGAGAGAGGGAAGATATTTTAGATTTATTTGAAATGCTGAGCGGCGCCCGTCTTACATACAATTATATTCATATTGGCGGAGTTGCGGCAGATTTGCCTGATGGATTCGTAGAAAAGGCAAAAAAATTTCTTGATACCTTCCCGGCGCATATTGATGAATATGAACAGCTTTTGAGCAAGAATAGAATGTGGCTCGACCGCACAGTTGATATAGGTGTTATCTCAGGAGAAGACGCAATCGATTTGGGATTGAGCGGACCAAGTTTGAGGGGCTCGGGAGTGAAATGGGATGTGCGAAAAGCTGAACCATATTCGATCTACGATAGATTTGATTTCAAGGTTCCCATAGGTTCAAAAGGCGATACATATGACAGATATATCGTGCGGCTTGAAGAGATGAGACAGAGCGTCAAGATTGTCAAAGATGCACTTTCGCAGATTCCTGATGGTGAGATAATGGCAAAGGTGCCAAGAATAATAAAACCTCCTGAGGGAGAAGTTTACCGCTCCATTGAGGCGCCAAAAGGCGAGCTTGGATTTTACATCGTAAGCGACGGCTCGGATAAGCCTTACAGAGTCAAGATAAGGCCTCCTTCATTTGTAAATCTTGAATCCTTCAAGAAAATGGTGCAGGGGCATCTTGTAGCTGATGTCATAGCCATAATAGGGACATTGGATATAGTACTTGGAGAAGTGGACAGATGATTTATTCATTTTTGAGAGATATAGTGGTTGCTCTTATAAAGATTGTTGTGGTTATGGGTGTCTGCGCTTTGGCAGTGGCATACACTGCATACCTCGAAAGGAAGGTGTGTGCATGGATTCAGTCTCGCCTTGGTCCTATGCGTGTGGGATATCACGGAATACTTCAGCCCATAGCAGATGGATTAAAACTTTTTATCAAAGAGGATATTATTCCAAGCAAAGCGGACAAGATTCTTTTTTATCTTTGTCCTGTCATCTGTCTTGTCCCTGCTTTTACTGTGCTTGCAGTAATACCGTGGAGTCCATCATTCTATATCACCGATATAAACATTGGCCTTCTTTTTATTTTTGCTGTCTCATCTCTTGGGGTATTTGGGCTAGTAATGGCAGGATGGGCATCAAACAGCAAATATCCATTGATTGGAGGATTACGCTCGGCAGCGCAGATGGTAAGCTATGAAGTTTCCATTGGGTTGTCAGTGATTGGTGTGCTTATATTTGCAGAATCTCTTTCGATGGTTGAGATAATCGAAAAACAGGCAGAATCTGGCATTTGGTTTATTCTTGTCCAGCCTCTTGGTTTTTTCCTTTATATAGTATGCGCCCTTGCTGAAACAAACAGACTGCCCTTCGATTTGCCTGAAGCCGAAACCGAGCTTGTTGCAGGTTATCAGACAGAATACAGCGCAATGAAGTTTGCTTTCTTCTATTTAGCAGAATATTTGAATATGATTGTTGTTTCTGCAATAGGTGCTACATTGTTTTTAGGTGGATGGGGAAGCCCTCTTGCTTTCCTTCATATTGAAATTCCCGGAAGCGGAATGATGAAAGCATTTCTTGAAGGGCTTATTCCTGCCGTCTGGTTTTGTTTGAAAGTGTTGTTTATTCTCTTCCTCTTTATTTGGATTAGATGGACATTCCCAAGATATCGTTATGACCAATTGATGCAGATTGGGTGGAAGATTCTCCTTCCGCTCTCTCTCATAAATATTGGTTTTGCAGGAATTGAGTACTTTTTCTACGAAAAACTTGCATGGTATATCTTCTATCCCATTGTGTGGGGCGGGACTGCGCTGATAATTATTATCTCCTTTAAATTTATAAAGAGCTTTGAAAATTTCTGTGTTTCAAAAAGAAGAAGCGATTATGAAACTGCAACCTAATGATAAGCAGGAGTTTTAGTTGATATGGATGATTATTATGTAGTACCGCGGGACAATGCTCAAAGAAAAGAGGAGGTGTGGTATGACTTCCTTCAAGATTTGCGCGCTGGGATGGCGGTGACACTCAAATATATGTTTAAACGGAAGGTTACAATGCAGTATCCCTATGAAAAATCTACCAAAGATTGGGAAATTCCTGAGCGGTGGAGGGGACTGCATGGTTATGTGCTTAAGGAAGACGGCTCGATAAAGTGCATAGGTTGCGGATTGTGTGCAAGAGTCTGTCCTGACGGTTGTATTACAATTGAGACAGAAGGGAAGGGGAAGGATAAAAAAATCAAGGAGTTTACAGTTGACCTGTCGAGATGTTCGTTTTGTGGTCTATGTTTTAGGTCTTGCCCTGTAGATGCCATTTTACCCACTGAAGAATATGAAATTTCCTGCTACAAGAGGGAAGATATGGTTTATCCAATAAACAAACTTATTCAGAATTGGACGAGAAGTAAAAAGAGCAAAATCGTAAAGAGCGAAAAGAAGGAGGATGAAAAAAATTGATTGAATCTCTTACAGTAACATCTGCGGCAAATTATGCTATATTCCTGCTTCTTGCCCTCATAACTTTGGTTTCGGCAATAATGGTTATTACTCGCGAGGAGATAGTCCACTGCGCTTTGTATTTGGTGCTTACCTTTTTTTCAGTTGCAGGGCTTTACATTCAATTGAAGGCTCAGTTTCTTGCTGCAGTACAGGTCTTGGTATATGCAGGCGGTATAATGGTTTTATATCTTTTCGTTATTCTATTGGTAAATAAAAGGGTAAGTGAAACGCCGCAACCTCAGACTGCGTTTAAGTTTCTTGCAGCAATTATTGGCATAACATTGTTTCTTGAATTCATTTACATATTTATTGGGGCAGGAAAGAAGATAGCGTCATTGATATCAGGCACACTCTTTGATGGCACCGTTGAGAATTTAGGCGTTATGCTTTATACGAAATATATTTTCCAATTTGAACTTATTTCAATTGTCCTTCTTGCAGCAATGGTGGGGGCAATTGTGTTAAGCAGAAAGTCATAGGAGATTTTAGAATGATTCCATTGTCTTGGTATCTTTTGCTCAGTGCAGGGCTTTTTGTTATTGGAGCAATTGGCGTTATTACGAGGAAAAATGCCTTGGTTATACTAATGTCCATTGAGCTTATGTTGAATTCTGCTGGAATCAACTTTATTGCATTTTCAAGCTATTTACGGGATGTGACTGGACAGATTTTTGTCGTAATGATTATCGCCGTAGCGGCATCTGAAGCCGCTATCGGGCTTGCTATTATAATTTCAATGTTTAGAAACAAGGGCAGTGTAAGTTTTGATGATTATCAATCGCTGAAGGGATAAAAGAAAACTATGGAATTGCTTTGTTATATTCCCCTGTTGTTTGCTGTTGGTTTTATAATCAACG
Organism: Candidatus Schekmanbacteria bacterium; assembly: GCA_003695725.1. NCBI lineage: Bacteria > Candidatus Schekmaniibacteriota > Candidatus Schekmanbacteria bacterium. Next base: position 5,263 of record RFHX01000104.1, on the reverse strand, counting down.
GTGCAGTCGGATTGTTTTCCGAGAAATATAGAAGCAGTGAAAATATAATCCACACTGTTGCCTGCGGTGTTGCTATTATTTCATCTGCAATTGCTCTTTATGTACTTGCAGACTTCATATTTTTAAATCATCCGGAAAATGGAATTTTTGAACAAATAATCTATCAATGGATTCCTGCAGGAAACTTTTCAGTTGAGATAGGATTTCAGCTCGATGCCCTTTCTGCAGTAATGCTTTTTGTAGTTACCTTTGTTGGAATGCTTATTCATATCTATTCAACAGGATATATGCATGGTGAATCCGGCTATTACCGCTTCTTTGCCTATCTCAACCTATTTATGTTTTCAATGCTTCTGCTTGTCCTTGGGAACAGCTTCCTTTTGATGTTTGTAGGTTGGGAAGGAGTCGGACTTTGCTCATATCTTCTTATTGGATTTTATATCAAAAAGAAATCAGCAGGGGATGCAGGCAAAAAAGCTTTTGTCGTAAACAGGATTGGAGATTTTGGTTTTATTCTCGGTATCTTCTGCATCTATTCAGTTTTTGGAACTCTCGATTTTACTTCTGTATTTTCAGCAGTTGCTGAAAAGGAAGAGGTGCTGATGCATATGACTCCTCTGGGCATAACTGTCGTTACTGCAATTACTTTAGCCCTTTTTGTTGGAGCAACAGGAAAATCAGCACAGATACCGCTTTATGTTTGGCTTCCCGATGCAATGGAAGGACCGACTCCTGTAAGCGCTCTTATTCATGCCGCTACGATGGTTACAGCAGGAATATATATGGTTGCGCGATGTCATCCTCTCTATGACCTTGCTCCCATTAGTTTGACAGTTGTTGCAACGGTTGGTGCACTAACGGCAATCTTTGCCGCATCGATTGGCCTTGTGCAAAATGATATTAAAAAAGTGCTTGCATATTCTACAGTAAGTCAGCTTGGATATATGTTTTTGGGTTGCGGCGTTGGAGCTTATGAGGCAGGAATTTTTCATTTAATGACTCATGCCTTTTTTAAAGCCTGTCTCTTTCTTGGCTCGGGAAGTGTAATCCATGCAATGGGTGGAGAGCAGGATATGAGAAAAATGGGTGCACTAAAAGAGCATATGCCTCGAACCTATTGGACCTTTCTTTTTGCAACATTAGCCATTGCAGGAATTCCTCCCTTTGCAGGGTTTTTCAGCAAAGATGAAATCCTTTTCAAAACATTTACAGCAGAAAATCCTGTTTTAGGCAATTTCAAATATTTTCTCTGGTTCCTTGGAGCGGCTGCTGCTTTTATGACGGCATTCTATATGTTTCGACTTGTCAATATGACCTTTAAAGGAGAGTCGAGAGTGCCTGAGGAGACGGCGCATCATCTTCATGAATCGCCTCTAAACATAACATTTCCCTTGATGGTGCTTGGAATTTTATCATTGGTTGGCGGATTCGTGGGTATTCCAATTATCGAGGGAGGCAACAAATTTCACGAGTTTTTAAGCCCTGTTTTCAGCATTGCAGAACATAGTGAAGGCGCAGTGCATGAAGGAGCACACAGCATAGGGCTTGAGATTACATTGATGGTAGTTTCTGTTGCCATCGCCGTTGCAGGAATGATGCTTGCCAATTATATGTATCTCAAAAATAAAGAGCTTCCAAAGAAATTGGCTGAAAAATATAAGCAAATGTATAGAGTCCTTTTGAATAAATACTATGTCGATGAATTTTATGAAGCAGTGTTCGTGAATGGAGTGAAAAAGCTTTCACGCTTCTTCTGGCGTTTTGACGCTTCGAAGATTGACGGCTTGGTGAATTTTTCGAGCGATTTTACAGTAGGTGCAAGCCATATATCCAACTTTTGGGATGCCTATGTGGTTGATGGAATGGTCAATGGTGTGGCTAAAATGGTCAAGTTTTTCTCCAGAGAAGGGAGAAAGATACAGAGCGGTTTATTGAATAGTTATGCTGCTATAATGCTTGCCGGAGTGTTTCTGCTCGTGAGCATATTAATTGTAATGATGTAAAAATAAGAAAGCGGAGGATAAATGAATGGATTTAAATTATTCATCATATCTGGCTGACGCATATTCATATGTCAACCAGATAGGATTCCCAATACTTACCTATGTAATTTTTATGCCTCTTTTGGGAGCGATTATTTTGATGTTTTTCCCAAAGGAGAAGATTAACAGCATTAAGATTTTTGCAAACTTCGTAGCCATTGCAGATATGCTTCTTTCCTTTATGCTTCTTCAGAAATTCGATGCATCAACTTACAAGATGCAGTTTGTTGAGAAATTTTCATGGATTGAAGTAAAGTCTATTAATCTGACTATTTTCTATTTTCTCGGAATCGACGGCATTAGTCTTCTTCTTTTCCTGCTGACAACGATACTTGGCGCAATTGCAATCCTTTCTTCATGGTCTGCTATTACTGAAAGGGTTAAGGAGTATTATGTCTTTATGCTTCTGCTTCAGACAGGAATGCTTGGAGTTTTTGCAGCCCTTGATTTTTTCCTCTTTTATGTCTTCTGGGAAGTTATGCTTGTCCCAATGTATTTCTTGATTGGCGTATGGGGAGGCGGTCCCAAGAAACTTTATTCTGCAATAAAGTTTTTCCTCTATACTTTGTTTGGCAGTCTTTTTATGCTTCTTGGTATTCTTGCTCTATTTTTCCATTATAATGCAACTCATCCGGGTGTTTATACATTCGACCTTATGAGACTTCTGAACGATAATCTGCCATATAGCTGGCAGTGGTGGCTCTTTTTGGCATTCTTTCTTGGCTTTGCAATCAAGGTGCCTATGTTTCCATTCCATACATGGCTGCCCGACGCACATGTCGATGCACCTACAGCAGGCAGTGTAATTCTTGCAGGTGTCCTTTTGAAAATGGGGACATACGGCTTTCTGCGTTTTAGTATGCCGCTGTTTCCGGATGCAACAAGAGACTTCGTCCCCTTTATTGCAGTTTTGTCTGTAATAGGAATAATCTACGGGGCAATGGTTGCTCTTGTCCAAAAGGATATGAAGAAGCTCGTTGCGTATTCAAGTGTCAGCCATCTGGGATTTTGTATGATAGGGCTTTTTGCATTGACTTCACAGGGCATACTTGGAAGTGTGCTTCAAATGATAAATCATGGTGTAAGCACAGGAGGCCTCTTTCTTATAGTCGGCTTGATTTATGAAAGGCGGCATACAAGGGAAATTGCAGAATATGGAGGGCTGTCAAGCAAAGTCCCGATTTATTCTGCGTTGACGCTAATAATTTTCCTTTCGTCTATGGGACTTCCCGGGATGAATGGTTTTATTGGGGAATTCTTGATTCTACTTGGCGTATTCAATTCAAATTTTCTTGGCTGGATATGGGCGGCATTTTCCTGCACAGGAATTATTTTGGGCGCCGCATATCTGCTTTGGCTTTATCAAAGAGTTTTCTTTGGAAAATTGTGGAATCCAAAAAATTTCAATCTGAAAGATTTGAATATAAGGGAAATCGCAACATTGGCTCCAATTGTGCTTTTCATCTTTTGGATTGGTCTTTATCCAAAACCTTTTTTGAGGATTATGGAAAAACCTGTCGAGCATCTTGTAATGCGAATTGCTCCTGAAAATATCAAATCAGAAAATACATTGGAAACGAAAGTTGAAGGGAAGGTAATTACTGCAAGTATTTCAACTGCAGAAGCCAAAGAAATTTCGGAAAAAGGAATAGAAGAGTAAGCAAACAATTATGGAGAATTTTTCTTGAGGATTTAGATTAATGGATATATCTGCTTTTATACCTGAAATTGATTTGATTTACCCGGAGGTGTTTCTTGCTCTCTGGTCTTTCTTCCTCCTTTGCGCCGGGATTTTTCTCTCCAAGAAAGATTATAATGTAATCTCTGTAACAACGCTGATTGGGTTGGTGGCAACAGCAATAATACTAGTGCTGAATTTTAATAATTATGGCACCACCTTTTCAGATGCCTTTATTGCTGATGGCTTTTCCAATTTTTTTAAAGTGTTGTTTATTATTGCGGGAATTTTGACAGTTTTGATGTCAGGCAAATATAATGCAATCGAAGGCATTGTCAAAGGCGAGTATTATGTTTTGATTTGTTTTTCCATACTCGGGATGTTCATAATTTCAAGCGGTAACGACTTGATGGTAATATATATTGGAATTGAATTGATGGCATTGTCCATTTATGCATTGGTTGGATTTAAAAAGAGAGATATAAGGTCGAATGAAGCGGCATTGAAATATTTTGTTTTAGGCGCTTTTTCTTCGGGAATTCTCTTGTATGGAATATCTCTTCTCTATGGCGAAACATCATCAACAAATATTTTGGAAGTTCAGACAGCTCTTCTTCAAAATGGTTTTTCAAGATTGAGTATTCTTGGAATTGTGCTCATAATTGTCGGACTTGCCTTTAAGATTGCCGCAGTGCCCTTTCATCTGTGGTGTCCCGATGCATATGATGGTGCGCCTACGGCAATAACTGCCTTTATGTCTGTTGCCCCAAAAGCAGCAGGATTTGCCGCTTTCCTCAGAATTTTTACTATTGCTGTAATTCCTGCAAAAGACAAATGGTTTATTTTGTTGTGGCTGCTTTCTGCATTTACAATGATTATAGGGAATGTCCTTGCCGTGGCACAGGATAATGTAAAACGGCTTCTTGCATATTCAAGCATTGCTCATGCCGGCTATGCATTGATGGGAATTGTTGCCGCTGGAAAGCTTGTGCAGGTAGCAGATGGACGAGTAATATTTTCTGAAGAAGGCCGTCTGGCAGTTTATGCAGTCTTGTTCTATATGCTTGCATATACCTTTATGAATTTGGGCGCCTTTACTGTTGTAATCTTTCTTAGAAACAATTCGCTGAGAGGAGATAGAATTGCAGATTTCTCAGGCCTTGCCAGGATAAAACCTTTTTATGCGGCCGCAATGGGAATTTTCCTTCTTTCCCTGATGGGAATACCTCCAATGGCAGGCTTTGTAGGTAAGTTTTATATTTTTGGTGCCGCAATAAAGGCGAAATTATATTATCTCGCTGTTATAGGAATTCTTACTAGCGCTGTGTCAGTTTACTATTATTTTAAAATTATAAAGGCAATGTATATAGACAAGCCTTCTGAAAGATTTTCTCTTTTAGTTTCCAAGCCATTAGCTCTTGTCCTTGTTGTTTCAATGATAATGACTTTGTTGATTGGTCTTTATCCCGGTCCATTTTTAAATCTTGCCCGCGAATCATTTTTTATTTTTATGTAACATTATATCTGTAAAAAAAAGCTAATT
>RFHX01000103.1 GCA_003695725.1 Candidatus Schekmanbacteria bacterium | reverse complement strand
GTATTAAAAAATAGAGTGATAATGCACTGATTTAGTATTATTCTTATTGAATAAGTATGCCTTTAATGATAAAAATTATAAGTTAAACTAAGATAAGGTTGCTTTGAATGGCAAGAAGAGTTTTAGGCATTGATATAGACGATTATTCGGTGAAATTTGTGCAGGTTGAAAAGCCTGTCAAAGGAAATGCAAAAATTAGAGCCATTGAAAAAGTAATTGCCCTTTCTGATAATGGAAATAAACCGCCTCTTTCATCGATTATCAAGGAAGCACTTGAAGAATTTCAGCTTTATTCAGATGATTATGTTTTTTCATTGAATACAGATAAGACGCTTATCAGAGAAATATCACTTCCATTTAAAGAAAGATCAAGGATAGAAAAGATTTTAAAGTTTGATATTGAGCAAAGCATACCTTTTTCTCCTGAAGAGGTTATAGTTGATTTTGATATAAAAGAAATTGCACCCCAAAATAATAAAGTTATTGCCTATGTAGTGAAGAAAAAAGATATTAAAGATTCTCTTGAATTGTTTGAATCTATTGGAATACAGCCCAAGATTATAACCTTTTCTCCTTATTGCCTCTCTTTGCCGTCAAAGGATAGGGAGGCATCGAAAGGTCAGGCATATGCAATAGTAGATATAGGAAACAGCTTTGCTTCATTGTCGATTCATAGTAATCAAATTCCCTGCTTTTCGAGAAGGTTTAGCTCTGACTTTCTTGCCCTTGTCGGAAAAGTTGCAAAGAAGAATAATTCTGATTTGAATGAAGCTGAAAAGAGTTTATTTTCATCGACAAATAGAGATGAATATTCAGAATTGGTAGCTGATTATGCCAAGAATATATCAAAAGAGATCCTTATTGCATTTGCTGTCTATGAAGCAAAGCATCCAAATGAAAGAATTGAAAAGCTTTTTGTTACAGGCAAAGGAGCTTTTATTCCCGAAATCTGTGAAAGATTAAAGGATGCAACTGCTATTTCTACGGAAATCTTGGAATTTCCTGTATCATTTGAATATGTAAAAACTGATGACGACCCTAAGAAACCTATTTACAGCAAAGCACTTACCACAGCTCTTGCTGAATTAGGATTCAATAGAAGAAAGATTAATTTCAGAAAAGAAGAGTATTCTTATGAATGGATTGACGCAAAATTCAAGAGGCGAATTAGAAATGTTTCAATATTCTTAGCCTTAATATTTCTTCTTTATTGTGTAAATTCCGTATTCTCTCTCTACCAGCTGAGAAAGGTCAATGATGAAATCGATAAATCAATTGAGAGTATCTACAGGTCGATGTCGCCTTCAGGAAAAATTGTTGATCCTGTCGTGCAGGCAAGACAAAGCGTCGAGGAGTTGAAGGATAAAGCAGAAAACTTTGAAGAATTATTGGGGATAAATATTTCGCCTTTAGAGGTATTGGATGCTTTGAGCAAAAATATGGAGAAAGGATGGACTATTTCGCTTGATAAATTGTCATTTCAGAGAAGAAAGGTTGATATCAATGGCGAAGTAAAGAATGTTGACGAAATTGACAAATTTAAAAATAAGCTGATGGGTGTTGATATATTTGAAAATGTAGAAATTAAAAAGATCGAAAAAAATAAAAGGAGCGAACTGTCAAACTTTAAAATGGAAGTAAAACTGAAGAAATAAAAGGTGGCTTTTGTGGAACTTTCAAAAAAACTCAAACTCGATGAACTTTCTGAAAGAGACAGAATTATTGCCTCGATAGGAGGTGTAGTACTTGTAGTTGCTATTGTTTATTTTGTCTTGTCATTTTTCATCTTTTCACCTTTAACAAAAGAGAAAGTCAGATATGAGAAGAATCTTTCTGTCTTAAAAGAGCTTAAGCAGATTGAGAGCGAATTCAATGGGATAAATGAAAAATACGGCAGATTCATATCTTCTCTTCCCCCGCGCGGCACTGATATTTCATCAATGATTCTCAGGATTTCAAGGTCAGCCAACATAGAGGCAAATGTTGGAGATATGAAACCACTTTCAAGAAGAGTAGGGGATTTTAAGGAACTTTCTTTAAAATTTACTGTAGATGGTATAAATACAGAAGAACTTGTAAATTTTCTATCTAAGATTGAAAATTACAGAAACTTTATTTATATTGACGAGCTTGAAATTCAGCCGAAATCTTCTAAGGATATGAGATTTCTAAAAGCAGTGATTAAAGTAAAAACCTATATTCAGGAGAAAAGCTAAATAATGGTACTAAATTCCCTAATCGGAAAAATGTCGAATGACCTTGCAATAGACCTTGGCACTGCGAACACTCTCGTTTATGTAAAGGGGAAAGGCATAGTCTTGAGTGAGCCATCAGTTGTTGCGGTAAATAAAGATACAAATCAAGTGCTTGCCGTAGGAAAGGAAGCCAAAGAAATGCTTGGGCGAACTCCGGGCAACATTGTAGCTGAAAGACCTATGAGAGATGGAGTTATAGCAAATTTTGACCTTACTGAAGCGATGCTTAAATATTTCATCAGAAGAATTCATAATAGAAGTACTCTTGTTAGGCCCAGAGTCGTAATAGGGGTCCCCTCAGGAATAACTCAGGTCGAGAAACGAGCGGTAAAGGATTCTGCCCTTCAGGCAGGGGCAAGGGAAGTTTATCTGATTGAAGAACCTATGGCTGCGGCGATAGGAGCAGGACTCCCTATAGAAGAGCCATACGGGAATATGATAATCGATGTAGGAGGAGGAACAACGGAGGTCGCTGTCATATCTCTTTCAGGAATAGTTTACAGCCGCTCAGTGCGTGTAGGCGGCGATGAAATGGATGATGCAATCGTTTCATTTATAAAGAGAAAATATAATCTGCTTATTGGTGAGAGGACTGCTGAATCCATTAAGATAAAAATTGGATCAGCTTACGAGATGGATGAAAAACAGGAGATGGAAGTGAAGGGGAGAGACCTTATTGCAGGCACTCCAAAGCTGATTACAATTACAGACGAAGAAATACGCAATTCTCTTTCGGAACCGATTTATGCAATTGTCGATACTGCAAGGGTCGCCTTAGAAAGGACTCCGCCTGAGTTGTCGGCGGATATTGTTGATCGCGGGATTACTCTTGCAGGTGGAGGAGCGCTGTTGAGAGGTCTGGATATTCTTCTTCATGAAGAAACAGGCCTGCCAATACATCTTGCTCCGGATCCGTTGTCTGCAGTAGTTTTAGGAACAGGAAAGGTGCTCGATTCTTTAGACCTGTTGAAGAAAGTAGCTATTTAGAAATTTTTTTGTCAGAGACAAGAATTCTTGTAATTTGATAAACCGCCTTCTTTGCTGAATTTTTCATTATCTGCACAAAGATTTTATGATTAATTTTTTTCTAAAATACAAAAAATTGGTCCTTCTTATACTTCTTTGTCTTTTCATCATTGTTTCAAATCAATATGGTTTGATTCCTTTTTCTTCCTTTGCAGTCAAAACAGAATGGTTTGTTGGAAGCATTTTCAAATGGGTTTCCTTTGTTGCAACAGATATCTATAATCTTCCAAATAGATATGATGAATCTGTGAGAAGGGGAATAGAAGAGAATCAGCAAAGAATGCACAATGCATACTATCGAAATATATTGGATGAAAATCAAAGGTTGCGCAAACTTCTCAATATGCCGGCAAGAAAAAAATTTAAAGCCATAGGCGCTGAAGTATTAATGTCGGGAATTACATCCAATAGCCGCTCAATTTTCATTGGCTGCGGTACGGATGATGGCGTAAAGAGGGGTGATGCAGTAGTCTTTGAGGATTTGATTGTTGGAAAAATAGTTAAAGCTGGGTCGAATGTTTCATTGGTTTATTTGATAACTCATCCAGACATAGGTGTTGATGTGCTTATTGGAGAGAAAAAGGTGAGAGGAGTTTTTAGGGGAGGAGTTAAGAGCACAGTTGAATATGTTGATGTTGAGAAAAAGGTTTCGAAGGGAGATTTAATCTACTCCTCGGGCAGAGGAGGGGTTTATCCGCCGGGATTCAAGGTTGGAGTTATTGAAAAGGTATCAAGTGAGAAGAAGAGTGTTTTTCATGACATTGAAGCTTCGCCTCTTTTGGATGTAAGTAAAATCGACTATGTCTTTGTGATTCCTTCTATATCTCTACCTTTCATTGATGAAGCAAGCGAAGAACGATGAATTATTTAAAACTACTATTGCTGCTTTTTTTTACATACATAGTTCAAAGTCTCGGCTGGAATAATCTCTATGGAAGTGAGGTTATTCCGGATTTTCTGCTTCTTGTGCTGATTTTAATTCAACAATGGCTAAATTGGAAAGAAGGTCTTTTCTTTGGATTGACTGCAGGTATTACAGCTGATGTCTTTTCTTCCGGCAATGTAGGTATTTTTTCAATATCTTATCTTTTGGCAGCATTTATAATTCAAAGCATAAAGGAGTATATTGAGATTGAAAGTATAGTTTTCCAATCTCTTTATTTAACCATTTTCACATTTTCCACACTTTGGACAAACTTTATATATTTGGGGTATTTAAGAAAATTTGAAAGCGATACGATTTTATTTTTTTTGGAATCTTTTGGATTGCAACTTCTTTTGAACTTCTTCTTTTTCATCATTGTAAAGCTATTCTTGACATTTATAATGGAAAGGGCTCTTTTTGAGAGTAGGAGAAGAAGGACTCTTTGAATTCTTCAGCTTTCAAGTAATGTAGCAATCCTTTGGCGAATCGAATCAAATTCGGGCATATTCAATATTTCTTCTATATCTGCATCAGGAAACTGAGGTTTCGGAAACTTCGCTTCTTTCTCTTTTATCTTTTCAATTCTTTTAAGGGAGGCATCAATACGGGATTCTTCGAGTTCGCCGTTTTTTACTGCTTTTTCAAGCGATTCTATAGCTTCAAGCTGTTTTTCAAAGCTGTGACAAATTAAAAGCATATCAACTCCTGCCTTCACTGAAAATACTACCGAATCATAAATGGAATAATTGTCGGAGATAGCTTTCATTTCAAGGTCGTCAGAAATGATAATGCCTCGGAATGAAAGTTGTTTGCGTAATAATCCTGAAAGTATTTTATTGGAAAATGTTGCCGGAATGAGATTGTCATCGATTTCTTTGTTGACTATATGAGCAGGCATTATTGCATCGACTCCTGCTTCTATTGCCCTTTCAAAAGGAATTATTTCCCTTTTAAGAAGTTCCTCCAATGGACGGGATATTACAGGCAATTCCATATGAGAATCTTCGGTAGTATCGCCATGACCGGGAAAATGTTTCCCTACTGCCAAAATTCCTGCTGAATGAAGTCCTTTAACCGATTCTTCGCCGAGCATTGATACGAGCATTGGATCGCTGCCAAATGCTCTGTCGCCAATTACTCTATTTTTGGGATTTGTATGCAAATCGAGGACGGGGTAAAAATCAAGATTGAATCCGACGGCATAAAGCTCAAGGCCAATAAGGCGGGATTTCAGATATGCAAGTTCCTTTGATTTATGTTTTCCTATTTCGGCATTTGACGGAAGGATTGAAAATGGCGATTCCAAGCGTGAAACTCTCCCGCCTTCTTGGTCAACTGCGATGAAGGGAATTTTTCCCCATTTTTCATAAGAAAATTTTTTTATCTTTTCTATTAGTTCTTTAAGCTCTTTTGGAGCCCTGATATTTCTTTTGAAAAATATAACTCCACCAACAGGATACTTTGCAATCAGTCTTTGGATGCCGCTGAAATCCCCTCCCTTAAAGCCGGCAAAGATCAATGAGCTTATCTTTTCTTTTAAAGTCATTTCATCTTTTTCTTTTTATAATTACCTGTTTTTTAAATATAACCATTGTATGTCTTGGTGAAAATCATTTGCTGTTGCTTCGAGGGTCGAGGATGTCTCTCATACCATCGCCGAGAAAGTTGAATCCCATTACAACGACCATTATTGCCAATCCGGGGAATGCCGTGAGATGAGGTGCTACGGAAAGATATCTTTGGCCATCGTTGAGCATACTTCCCCAGCTTGGGGTTGGAGCCTGCACTCCAAGTCCCAAAAAACTCAAAGAGGCTTCGGCTACGATTGCGCCTGCTATCCCAAGTGTTGCTTGGACGAGCAGAGGAGAGAGAAGATTGGGGATTATGTAGAAGAGGATTGTTCTAATGGCAGGCGCTCCCAGAGCTTTTGCGGCAAGAACATATTCATTTTCACGGATTGAGAGAGTTTGTCCCCTAACAAGCCGCGCATAGCCAACCCATCCAACAATACAAAGCGCAAAGATGACATTGTCAATACCCGGTCCTACAATGGCGATTATGGCTATGGCAAGAAGTATTCCCGGAAAAGCAAGCAGTATATCGATGATTCTCATTATGATTTCATCAACCTTGCCTCCAATGAATCCGGCAAAAGTTCCTATTAAGAGTCCAACAATCGATGAGATAGTGACAGTTATTACTCCAACCTTCAACGATACTCTTGAACCATAGATGATTCGGCTCAGTATGTCTCTTCCAAGTTCGTCGAGCCCAAGGGGGTGGGATGCGCTCGGAGTCGATAAACGCTGCTCTAAGTTTTGAGCGTAAATATTATAGGGTGTGAGAAAGGGAGCAAAAAGAGCTGTTAGAAAGAAAATGGATACGATTATAAATCCGATTAAAGCAAGGCGATTTCTTAATATGGCTTTTAATGTATTGTTAATCATATCTGATTCGCGGATCAAAAAATCCATAAAGTATGTCCGTTAAAAGATTTACAAAGACATAAGAAGTGGCAATTATCAAAATACATCCCTGTACAAGGGGATAGTCCCTTCTGCTTATGGCTTCAATTGTCAGAAGCCCAATTCCGGGCCAAGAGAAGACAGTTTCCACTATGATGGCTCCGGAAAGAAGCGCTCCAAATTGAAGGCCTAAAATTGTGATTACTGGAAGGAGAGCATTTTTAAGTGCATGCTTTGAAATTACGATTAGATTTGTAAGTCCCTTTGAGCGGGCTGTAATAATGTAATTTTCCTCGATTACATCGATCAGTGTTGACCTTATCATTCGAGTCAAAAGAGCGGCCATTCCTGTGCCTAATGTTATTGCAGGAAGTATGATTCCTGTAATGGAGAAAATCTTTAAATTTATATAGAAGATAATAATAAGCATTGGACCAAGCCAAAAATTTGGTATAGAGATTCCAAGAAGAGAAAGGACGCGGGAAATTTCGTCAATTGCTGTATTCTTTTTCCATGCAGAGACAATTCCAAGGGGAAGAGAGATAAGGAGTGCTACGGCAATTGAACAGAGTGAAAGAAGAAGTGTGGCAGGGAATCTTTCTGCTAAAAGCTCTGATACAGGCCTTTTTGTTATGATTGAGTTTCCAAGATTTCCCTGCAAAAGATTCAAGATAAAATCTTTGAACTGAATATATAGGGGTTTGTTGAGCCCCAATAATTGACGCAACTCTTCAATATCTGCTTTTGAGGCGTTGTCTCCCAACATCATTTGCACCGGGTCGCCCGGCACTAGATGGATAACAAGAAACACAATGATTGTTACCCCTGCAACAACAGGTATTGCAAGAAGAATCCTTCTTAAAAGATATTTAGCCATTATTGATGAAGTATCCTGTAAATCTAATATTTTTGAGCTTTGTTAATAATAACAAATCATAGCATTCTTTATTTTATCAGCCAAAAATAAATTTTAAAATTCATTAAAGAGTGTTTGTGTGTTGATAGAATTTGAATGCATAAAGGTTTCTGAAAAAAAGAGGAATCATTAACAGAAAAATATTTCAAAATCAGTATGTTAACCCTCTACAATCCTTTACTTGTCAAGCAAGGTCGTGATATATTTTAACTGCATTTTTTATTTTAGCTTCATATTTTTCGATAAGTCACTGCTGATATAGAGAAGGAAAAAATGAACGAATATGCAATAGAAAGAAACAGCTCAAAATCGATTCACTATTTTGAGCTTCTCATTGCCCTTGCAAAAAAGGATTTAAAGGTGCGTTACAAAAGCGCATCCCTTGGATTTATGTGGGCAATTCTCAATCCTCTTCTGATGATGGTTGTGCTCAGCATTATATTTTCTCTTGTATTCAAAGTTAAAACAGAAGCGCCATATTCGGTATTTGTCTTATGCGGACTAATCCCATGGACTTTTTTTAACTTTTCTCTTTCTTGCGCAACTAATTCAATAGTCGATAATTCAAATCTCATCAAAAAGGTATATTTCCCTCGAGAAATTATTCCTATTTCTGTTATACTTGCAAATCTTTTCAATTTTTGCCTTTCACTAATCATCCTCTTCATCTTTCTTCTGATTTTCAAGATAGAGATAACGATTTATTATTTCCTGGCGCCTATTGCTATTATTATTCAATTTTTCTTTGTCTGCGGGATGTGCCTTCTCACATCGGGGCTCAATGTTTATTTCAGAGATGTGAGATATATAGTCGAGGCAGGACTCCTTTTTCTATTTTATCTCACACCTGTTTTTTATCCCGTCCAGATGGTGCCTGAAAGATTCAGGGATATTTTTATGCTGAATCCAATGGCTGGAATCATAGTTTTTTATAGAGAGATTTTTTTGAATGCCCATTTGCCATCTTTGTATTTAGTGACTACTACAACTATTTCATCTCTTTTGATGTTTATTGTTGGATTTTATGTATTTAAAAAGTGTGAGCCAGCATTTGCTGACCTCATTTGATTGAATTTGAGAGACAAGATGAAGGTTATAGAATTGAAGGGTGTAGGTAAGAAATACAAAATATATCATGAGCGCCCTATGCTCGTAAAAAGTCTATTTACAGGTGTTGCAAGAAGAAAGAAGATGGAGGAATTTTGGGCGCTAAAGAATGTCAATATAGAGATTAATAAGGGTGAAGCGGCAGGAATAATTGGAGACAATGGTGCAGGCAAAAGCACCATATTGAAAATATTGAGTGGTGTAACAGCGCCTACTACAGGAAGGGTGAGCGTATCGGGAAGAATTGCAGGCTTACTTGAATTGGGAGCAGGATTTCACCATGACCTGACAGGCAGAGAAAATGTTTTTTTGAATGGAAGCATTTTGGGGCTATCAAAGAGGGAAATAGAGGAAAAATTTGATTCAATTGTCGATTTTGCGGGCATCAAAGATTTTATCGATACCCCGCTTCGAAACTACTCGTCTGGAATGTTTGTGCGACTTGGATTTGCTGTGGCAGTTCATGTGAATCCTGAAATATTGCTTGTTGACGAAGTTCTTGCAGTGGGTGACCAGTCATTTCAGGCGAAATGTCTGAAAACTATCGAAAACTTTCTCAAAGAAGGCAATACCCTTGTTTTCGTGTCTCATGACCTCAACATAATCAGGCATATTTGCTCGCGCGTCATTTTGATGGAGAAGGGAGAAGTTGTTTTGGATGGTGAGCCGTCGAAGGTTATTTCACGCTATTGGCTGTCAATAGGTGACAAAAAAGGAATAGGCAAGATCGAGACGGAGAAGCTAAAGATAATTTTGAACAATGGAAGACTGATTTTATTGTGGAATGATATTGAATTGACGAAGGGGTTGTCAGGATATACTTCTATGCGTTCCTTTGTGAAGTGGTATGACTCCACTGTGGCAGAATGGAGAATCACAGAAAATACAGAAACACAAATAAAAGCAAGCGGTGAATGGATGGGGCTTCCTTTAATACAGCATTGGACGGTGAGCTTCAATGAAGGATGGATTGAGTGGGATATCGAAATGGAAGTGAAGGCGCCTGTGGATATTCTTAAACAGCAGGCAAATATTATGCTTTCAGAAGATTATGACAGATGGATTGCAGAAGGCGGATATAGTGGCATATTCCCAAAGTTTAGAGAAGAAACCGATGATGATTGGGACCGTTTATGGACAGCTGAAAGTTCATCTGTTTGGATAGGCGCTGAAGGGAAAGACAACGGAGAAACCTTTCTTCCCACTGTAAAATTTTGCGCAGATTCCTTAACAGGCAAGGAAAGGATTAATATTGTAAATTCAAACACCTTTTATCGAGGCCGTGTTCTTCAACAGTTGAGAGAGAATGATGAAGCCACTAAAAGGTATGAGCCCGGCAGGTATCATTATTTTAGCGGGAAGATAAGGATTGAATAAAGATTTAAAGACCGTCTTTATAGGCATCAATGGATATGATTATCCTTATGTGAGGGTGCGCTGTTACAATTTTGCAAAGGAAGTTAAAAAATACGGAATTGATTCGAGAGTCTTATCTTTCAGAGATGATTTTGCGCCTAATCTTTCAGGAATCGAAATGCTGACTTTGAGAGACAGGCGTAAGTTGTATTTAAACCTTCGAGCTCTTTTAGACATTTTAATAAAAAAGGATGACTTGCTTTATATTCAAAAGGTGCATTACCACTCTGCTGCACCTTATTTTTTATCACGTATGACGGGGCGTAAATTTATTCTCGATTATGATGATTGGGACTTGGACAGGTCGCCGCTCTTCAATCGTTCCTTCCTTAACAAATTTTTTTTTGGTGCAGACGGCACTGAAGCGGTAACCGGCAAGATTGCTCGTGATGCTTGCGCCTGCATAGCATCGAGCTCCTATCTTTGTGATTTCCTTTCACAATATAATAAGAAGGTTTTTTATATCCCAACAGGAGTGGATACTGAGAAATTTAAAAGGGAGAAGGATAATAGGTCGAAGGATAGAATAAATTTGATTTGGACAGGTAATATTTGGGGAAATGTTATTTATGACAATGTAATGTTTCTTCTGAAATGTTTTTCAAAAATCAATCCATCAGGCAAAAGGGTTTCTTTAACGATTGTGGCATCAGGTGATTATTATGAGAAGGTAAAAAATGATTCAGCTTACCTCGATTATCCGGGTGAAGTGAATTTTTTGAATTGGGTTAGCCCTGATGAAATGAATAAGATTCTTGAAGGGACAGATATCGGTCTTTTGCCCCTTGTTACAGATGAGGAAAACAAGACTTGGATGATGAGTAAAAGCCCTACAAAGCTTTTTGAGTATATGGCTATGGAAATACCTTCTGTTGCTACGCGTTTTGGTGAAGCGCCTAAGATTGTCAAAGAAGGTGTTACAGGTTTTTTGGCAGAGAATGAGGAAGAGTTTGTAGAAAAGCTCAATCTTCTCATCAGTGATGATAATCTTCGTGAAAAGGCAGGTATCAATGCAAGGCGTGATGCGGAGGATAATTATTCGCTCAATGTCTTGGGCAAGCGTTTAGCTCAAATACTGAAAGAGATTTTGAAATGAAAATAATTTTTATAGGATATAGCGGATACAATATGCCTCATGCAAGAGTTCGCTGTTATAATTTTGCATCGGTTTTGAAGGAAAAAGGGATCGATACGGATGTCTTGTCTTATAAAGACCATCTTCTTCCTTCCCGTTATGATGAAGAAATGATGTACGGCATTACAGATAAGAGAAAAATTCAACTGAGCATAAAAGCATTGTTGAGACTTTTGCCTGAAAAGGGAAATATTTTCTACATCCAAAAAATTCTCTTTCATTCTGCAATTCCTTTCATCCTGTCTAAAATGGGAAGAAACAGGTATATCCTTGACTGCGACGATTGGGATGGCGCTCATGGGGTTCTTTTTAAAAGTGAGGCGCTAAATAGGTTATTCTTTGGAATGGAAGGAAGGACAGATAGATACGGTAATATTAACGAAGCTGACTATGAAAAAATTCTGCTTCATTATGCAAAATCGGCTATTTGCTGTATAGCTGCAAGCCATACTCTTAAAGATATCTTATCATCAGTAAATAAAAGGACTTATTATCTTCCAACTGGTGTTGATATTAAAAAATTTAATAATAATACCCCTGTTGAAAAAGACGATGAAACAATAACTTTTTGTTGGACAGGCCTTGTTTGGGGAGATGTCATATTTGACAATCTTCTTTTTCTACTGCATTGTTTTTCAGTGTTGAAGAGAAAATATAAGAATATTCATCTCAAAATTCTTGGCGGTGGACAGTATATGCACAGAATAAAGGAAGTAGTATCTTTAATTTTTAATTATGAGGGGATTGAAATTATCGATACTATTCCACCTGACGAAGTGCCAAATTTTTTGAAGAAAGTGGATATAGGTGTTGTGCCATTGGTGCAAAAAGATGACAGATGGATTAATTCAAAAAGTCCCACAAAGCTCTTTGAATTTATGGCTTGTGGGATGCCTGTGGTAGCAAGCAGGGCAGGTGAAAATAAATATGTAATTGAAGACGGCAAAAATGGATTTCTCGCAGAAAATAGAGAAGAATTCATAAGGAAAATGGAGCTTCTCATCATAGATAGGGATTTAAGAAAAGAGATGAGTGAAAACGCTTTAAAGACGATAAAAGAAAAGTATTCATTGAATATTCTTGGGGATAAACTATACGATATAATAATGGATATTCAGAAAGAGCTATGAAAATACTATTTATACAGCCACCGTTACCGTGCAATGAAAGGCATAAACGTATTTTGCCTCTTGGTATAGGATATCTTTGTTCATACTTAAGGCAAAGGCTTCCGGAGGTTGAGTTGAAGGTGCTCGATGCCCATGCCCTCAATATGAATTATTCACAGGTTGTTTCAGAAGTTAATTGTGAGAAGTGGGATATGATTGCTTTTTCATTTTGGACGGCACAAGCTCCATTTGTCTATAACATAATGCCCTCACTTAGAAAAAAGCAGGAAAAAGCCCTATTTGTCTTTGGAGGCGTCCATACTTCTCTTTGCCCTGAAGAGGCATCTGAGCATTGTGATATTTGTATCCTCCATGAGGGAGAGGAAACTTTCTTTGAACTTGTCTCGAGGATTGTTGAAGGGAAGAATTATAAGGATATTCAAGGCACTGCATATAGAGAGGATGGTGAATTTATTAAAAATCCAATAAGGCCCTTGATTCGGAATCTCGATTCAATTCCTTTCCCTGCATGGGACCTTTTGCCAATGGAGTGCTATACGACACCTCTGCATGTAGTTGGGGGGAAACGCCTTCCTGTTGTAGGGTCAAGGGGATGTCCTTACAATTGCACATATTGTGTATCACCGTTGATGTGGATGAGAAAAGTCAGATGGAGAAGTGCTGAAAATGTAATTGAAGAAATGAAAAAATCAATCAATGAGTTAGGAATATGCCAATTCCATTTTTGGGACGACAATTTTCTTTTGAATAGGAAGTATGTCATAGAGCTTTGTGAAGGAATATTGAAAGAGAATATGAAGGTTAAATGGACAGGACTCACTCGCGCCTCGCATATACAGAAGAATAAGGATATCATTGAGCTTTTGGCAAAATCAGGTTGCATAGGGTTGGAAGTTGGAATTGAAAGCGCTAATCCAGAAACTTTTTCTCAGATACAGAAGGAAGAAAGTCTTGTAACGATTGAAGAAATTGCAAAATTGCAGAAGAAATACGGTATGTATCCTCTCTTTACTTATATGGCTTTCAATCCGGGAGAGACAATAAACGGCTACTATATGCAGTCCCGTTTCATAGACACGCTCCTTTCAAATTTGCCATGGCTTGAGCACTTTCATCCGCTTCCTTACCCAATATATATAGGACAGTTTTCCACAGCATATCCACGCACACAGCTTATGGAAGATGCTCCAAATTTAGGTATGGTGCTGGTTGAAAAGTGGGACGACTGCTTCCATCATAATATAAATTTCATCCCTAATTCTCTTCTCAATGATGTTCCTATTAAAACAAGGAATCATTTGAAACCAAACGATTATCTTGCGGCTGTCAATGCTGCATGGGCTGGTATCTGGACCTTCGCATCGTACTCTCTTCCCCGTTTTGAGAGGGCAATGGAGCAATGGGAATATGTAAAATATCTCTCATCCTTCTTCATAAGATGTGACGGCAACAACACTTTAAAGAAGATTGCCGAAGAAGTTGCCGATTTTCTTAATATGGAAAGAAAGAAGAGTTATCAATATGCTGCCTTCTCAGCGCTCGTATTGGCTCAACTTGGTTTGATTCGCTCGGCTTTGTATGAACCAGAACTCAAAATGGAGATAAAAGAGATAAAGGTTCCAGCAGGAAAGGGGATAAAAAAGAAGATAAAAAAGATTCTCTTTTTAATAGTTATGAATATTTATTGTTTCCTCAAAAAAAGATGAGAAGGCTTTTTCATCTACATATCTCTTTTCCCAACGGATTAATCTTGACTCCAATTTGATGAAAAAAATAGCTTTCATAGACCTAATGTTTCGCTGGCCTCCTTCAGGAGGTGCAACAACTGACTTAAAAGAAGTTATATCTTCCCTTTCAGAAAGAGGATATCCTGTTAAGCTTTTTATAGCACACTTTGAAGATTATCTGCCTCGCGGAAGAATCGATGTTTCTTTGCCCTTTGATGTGGAAAGAATTTCTTTCAATAAATATTCCTTTAATCGAAAGACTTTACCCTCTAAATTTGCAAGAGCAGTTGAAAAATACAAACCAGACATTGTCTTTATAGGTGACGGATATAATATGAAACCCTTTCTGTTAGAGGGATTGAGAGGGTATAAAACAATTCTCAGATTTTATGCTTATGAAGTTTTGTGCTATACATATAATCTTATAAACAATAAAGAGGAGAACTGCGACAACAACATATTCATTGATATTGAAAAATGCAAAAGGTGCAAATTTCCTTCTTTCCCTGCCATTAAAGGATTTCTCGATGTCTATTTGGGACTCGATAAAAGAGGTGATCTGTTTCGTCTCTTGAATATTCAGGAAATACTGGCAAGTGGAGCTTTTTCTTCTGCCTATCCAAAAAAGGCAAGCAGACTTATTTCCAATGCTTCACAGATAATTGTCTATAATGAAATGACGAAATCTCTGCTTGCAGGCATAAATAGGAATATAAATGTTTTCCCTTCAGGTGTGGATACGAAGAGATTCAAACCATTGGAGAGGCAAAAATCGAAAAAGAAAGTAATATTGATGCCCGGAAGGATTTCCTTCAAACCCAAGGGTTTTCATATAATGGAAGAAGTTTGCAGAATGCTCTTGAAAGAACGAGAGGATTTTCTCTTTCTTTGCACAGCAGATGAAGATATGGTGATAAAAAAATATGAATCTCCTTTGGATAACCATATTGTTTTTTTGAATTGGGTTGATCAGTCGAAACTTCATATAGTTTATAATTTTGCAGATATCTGCGTTGTGCCTTCAACATGGTATGAACCATTTGGTATTACCGCAGTTGAGGCAATGGCTTGCGGCAAACCAGTCGTTGCTTCGAGGGCTGGCGGGCTTGCAGGGATTGTAAAAAATGAGGAGACAGGATTTCTTGTTGAGCCATCGAATATAGATGGATTCTATAAAGCAGTAAAGACGCTTTTAGATGATGATGATATGAGAATTCAAATGGGAAAATATGGAAGAAGACGTGCTGAAGAAAGCTATGATTGGTCGGTCATTATAGATAATATGTATATTCCGTTGATTGATGGTATGTAAATGAGACATCAAAGAATCGCATTTGTAGATTTACTATTTCATTGGCCTGCTACAGGAGGATCATGGACTGACCTCTTCAATGTGGCGCTGGGGCTTAAAAGAAGAGGTTTTATCGTAAAACTTTTTGTGCCTGAATTTACCGATTACTTTCCCAGAGGAAGTATTGAAGAAGATTTGCCTCTTGATATCGAGAGAATTCCTTTCAACAAATATACATTTAATTTTTATCATCTTCCCCGTGCTTTCAAGCAAAGAATTGAAAACTTTTCACCTGATATTGTTTTTTTGGGTGATGGATATTTTCTTAAACCTTATCTTTTGAATGCCCTTTCTGAGTGGAAAGTTTATCTGCGCTTTTACTCATATGAGCTTCTTTGCATTAACAATAAGTTTTTTTATGCTGACAGAGAAATCTGCACTAACACTTTTCTTGACGATTCTGATAGGTGCGTAAAATGTAGATTCGGGAATACAAATCTTTTTAAACAATTCATAAAAATCATCTTGAATTATAAG
The DNA here is from genome assembly GCA_003695725.1 of Candidatus Schekmanbacteria bacterium. Lineage (NCBI taxonomy): Bacteria > Candidatus Schekmaniibacteriota > Candidatus Schekmanbacteria bacterium. The sequence goes on along the minus strand of RFHX01000103.1, from coordinate 71 downwards.
GTGAATGAATATCCTTTTAGTAAAGTTATGTTTCACTTTTCACAGGAATACTTGAGCTCTATGGCTTTTAG
>RFHX01000102.1 GCA_003695725.1 Candidatus Schekmanbacteria bacterium | reverse complement strand
GGTAGCACTCATAATAGGTCTTTTGAGTAATTTTTAATAATAATTCGCTAGATCAAATTATTCTGAGAAAACGGGACAATCCCGCTTTTGACCTTTCTCAAGTTTTTTCTCACCTTCTTCAAAATGATTACGCAAAGAAATATCTTTCATTCTTTGCTTTTTATCCTTTCCACCACACCGACTACTGGACCGGAATTACTGATATTTAAATATTTTTCCACACTCAGTTGAAACCTTTCTTACAAGATAAGGGCTCACCTCTTTTTTGATCTTTTTTTTTCTTAAAGCTTGACATTTCAAATAGCTTCCATATTATCATTGATAAATGGAATAAAAAGGATGGAAACTCTTTGTTTTATAGTTTTATATGCTTAGTTAAGAGATGTGAAAAGCATCTGCCGCTTGTTGTAATATTGACAGCATTATCACCTCTCTTATTTTACTCATCTGCGCACTCTGCATCCTTTAGAATCACATTTGCTCGCTTTATTTTCGACAGCGCAAATGACAGCTTCACCTTAAAGGGAAAACTTCGCATCGGCAAAAGAGATTTAACTCAATCGGCATTAACTTTAGATGCAGGTCCATACTCAGAAACAATAAACGCTGGTTTCTTTAAAAAAACAGGTAAAACCTACATATATAAATCCACCCTGGGAAGCTCCGGAATAAATAAGGCAGTAGTTAATATTAAAAAGAAAAAATTCATCATATCGGCATCGGGAGTGGACCTTTCCGAAATGTCAAGTTCATCTAATATCTATATTGGAATAGGCGACAGCTTTTCAAAATGCGCATCGATAAAAATAAAAAAGACGAGGAAAGGAAGCCTTTGGAAATTAAAAGGGAAAAGCAAAAAATGCAAAAATAGCGGGAAGGTAGTTGATGCAGAATCCGGAGGAACTCTAAAAACAAAGGATGGGGGCGTGGTTAGTTTCCCTGAAAGCTTCGGAACAGGCAATATATATGCAAATTTCAAAAAAACCAAAAAAGCGGACGGCGAGATATCAGATGATATGAAAACCATTTCAGGGGAGTATTTGCTTTCTATTACCGGAGCAAAAAGAGTGGATTCGAATATTACTGTTTCAATTCCCATTGACAAAGAATTGCTTCCCGATGATTTCAAGGAATTTGGACTTCAGCCAGAATACTATGATGCCTCAACAAAGGAATGGATACCCGAAGGCGATCTCATTGCCTATGATTCAGCGGAAAACAAGGTCACATTCAATGTTTCTTTAGATACGCTTTCTCAATCTCAGATTTCTTCAAAAATGAAAGGCACACGACCCTCCTACAGGGCGGAGCAGGGACAGTTTATAAGAAAATACCGAGTAAGAGTATATATTTTCAGCTCGCAATTCACTGCTACCTTACCGGGATCGAATTTCAGCATTTCCTATTATCCTTCATACCTCGGCAAAAAATATAGTGTTATGAAAGACTCTCTATGGAAGAGCAGTACGGGAAATGCTTCGGATTCTCTGGTGCCAGATTTTGTAGAAGACCTTGATGCCGCTCTTAACAGCGTATATGCAAAAATTCTTACATTCAAAAATTCCGCAGGTAGCAGCGTTTTTTCCCCTCTTTCAACACCACAGGATGTCTTTGTCACTGATTGCGGAACTGCCGCAGGGGAAAGCCCCTTAGGCGGGCCTCTTAAAATTTCCAACAGCAAGATTGAAGGATGGGCTGATATGAAAGGTGTTGCGGCGCACGAACTTATCCATGTTTTCCAAAACCAGTATTACACAGGCGGAATATCAGGAAATGTAATAAACTATATTTTCAGCAATAACAGATGGTTTATAGAGGCAGTGGCAAATTACTATGCCGCAAAGGCAAACGGTATGAGCGAAGAAGAAAAGAAAAATTTCATTAAAAAAGACGGCTTCAATGATTATCTAAACGTTCCTCTTACTTCAACATCAGATAACAGTATGTATGCCGCAATGCATTTTCTTGACTGGCTTTCATCACAATACAGCTCCACAATAGTTGGAGACGCCCTTGCAAAGGGCGGGATAAGCACAGACATAGTTAACCTTTCTAAGGCGCTCGAGGATAAAGGCGTGACAGGAGGAATCGGAGAAGCATATGGCAAATACCTGAAATATATTATCAGCGCTCCTGAGGATTACAGCAATTTCAATAATGACATAAAAAATTCAATGGCTACGCATGCCCTCAGCAAGGGATACCTGACAGACGGAGGTTTCACCAAGAAGATATTCTACATTTCCTTGAAAAAACCCCTCAAGTCTCTAACTGCAGTTTATGTACAGCTTAAAGGAAATAATCCCGAGGATGCCCTTCTTGTAATTGATTCCTCACAGTCAAAGGGAAGTCTCTTATCATCATACACTTATGATTTCATTGGAGAAAAAAATTCCGATTATTCGGGGAAAAACCCGATTGATAAATACAAGATGGTCCCCTCAACTTTAACGGTCAAACATTTCGGAAAAACTTCTGATAAAACAGAAGTCGAACAGCTCATACTAAATTCCAGTCCTTCATCAGGCGCAAATGCCGATGTTTCATATTACCTGCTGATTCCCCCGGAAATTACAAAGGTAAAGAATGGCAATGTCAAATGGACCTTCAAGGGAATAGGAAAAGAAAAAAGGAATATACCGCGTGAATACATCTCCGGTTTCAATGTATTTCGCGAAGGAATAAAACTAAACGGAAAAAAACTTATTCCAATGCCCAAATATGGGAAAGAGATGGGTTATTCACATTCTGTTATTAAATCATCAGATACCATTGAAGTTCAGATTGTCGATAAATACGGAAACGTCTGGCCTGAGATTATAACAGATACTACTGATACCTACGTTACAGAAACTCTTGGACCTTTCTCCTATTCTGATACTTATTACAATAACAATTTCACTGCCAACTGGACTGTTACAATGAAAAGCCCGAGCAAAATGAAACCAACAGTTGAAATCAAGAATGAACCAGGCGGAGGCGGCACATATCCAAACATATCACTCAGCGCAAATGTAGGGCAAAAAATTCCCATTGAGCTAACTATTGACGGAACTTACAATTTCGAAAAAGGAACTGAATGGACATATGACGATATAGATTACCCCACTGACATCATAACGGCCACTATTACAAATACTATATCCAGAATTATCCCCGCCGCATACAATAATAAGGAGGTCAGCTCTAATGGAGGAAAATTCCACTTTGTTATTGACACTTCTGACTATCCCTATACAGGACAATATTGGGGTCCGGAATACATATCGGCTGATTTACATTGGCTAATGGAATTAAAATATTATTCAGTAGCAAACAAAGAAACGCCGTGGGCCATAGATTATAATGCAGGAGGCTTTTACATTGTCAATTTTGACTGGCTTGATACAGTCCACTAATAGATGAGACGTTTCAAGAAAGGGTTACTCATTAAAAGGTATTGTTTATTATTCATCCATAAATAGTCTTACGAGTGATATAAGTGTTGCTAAAATTGTTATAGGAAACAAAGGCGGAAATATTATAGTCAGAAATATTGATAATAAAATTGCTTTTCCGGCTTGTTTTTTATTTAAAGTTGTCTTTAGAGCCCATCCAAAAGATGTTTTTGAAGATTTGTCAAAAGCGGAATGATCATTTAGGCGGAAATAGGGAATATCTATTATTTTATTCATATTATAGCTTAAGTTCATAACAATATTTTCAATATCCCCATCCTCATCTGAAATAGCATGAGCGACCTCATGCAATAGTTTTTATATTTCTCTAACATATGTCTGTATACATCAGAATCAGTTCCCTTCGCTTCAGCATCTACATTAATAACCGCACCGGTAGGCACAAGTTCTTTGTCAAGTTGTGCAATTTCACAACATTTTTTATAAAGTTGAGGATTTGAGTTTAAGAAAGGGATCACCCATTCTTTGAAGTTCTCTCCATCTACATCTGGAGATATTGGCGTCAGATGCATGCGCCAGCAAATGACAATGGTTAGGCATTAAACAATATGAGAAAATTTTCATATTCTATATCTCTAAATCCTCCTGAAGAATAATGATAAAGGCTTCTTAAAGGTATCAATCGTTCTCAGACAAAACGATGTTTCCCTCCCTTCTCCCTCAGTTCATTACATGATCCAAAACACCAGGAACCGATATGCGTAATGGTCTGGAGGTGATTGCAAAACATAAAATACCGCCCCAGAAAAGCCAAAAGCAGACTTGACCCCTTTTTGACACCTTTTTTCAGTTATTCCTCCTGAAGAAGCTTTTTTAGCCGTTTCGCGTTTTTCACAGCATTACCTCGATAGTGATTGTTAAAATAAACAAGTGTTTCTTTTGTATTTTTTTCAAGCTCTTTTAATTTAGGTATCCACTCGACAAGTTCATCATCTGAATAATCATAGTTGTATCTTTCCCACGCCTCCTTGTGATTCCACCATTTTTCTCTGTTCCTGCCATGAAACCTCACATAAGCGATATCCGATGTCGCCACTGCTACAGG
>RFHX01000101.1 GCA_003695725.1 Candidatus Schekmanbacteria bacterium | reverse complement strand
TAATCCGTAAGGAATGCAATTCTTTTTACATAAATAAAAGATGGTATAAAGATGATAAGATGTTGGAATCGTTGATGAAGAAAGAAAAATTTGAATATGCTCAGTGTCCTGCATGCAAAAAGAAAAAAGATAATTTTCCGCAGGGTGTTGTGACTTTAAAAGGGGATTTTTTTAATGAGCATAAGGATGAAATAATGCGGCTTGTGGCTAATGAAGAAAAGAAGGCAATTGGTTTTAATCCACTGGAGAGAATAATAGAAATTAAATCAGATGGTAATGAAGCTCTTATTACGACAACAACGGAAAAGCTTGCCCAAAGAATAGGAAGGGCTGTAAAAAAAGCGTATAGCGGCACTGTGAAATATAATTGGTCGCTTGAAACAAAAATGGTTCATGTATGCTGGGAAAGATAATTTTCTTTGACAAAAAAATCGTTAGGAAGGAGAAGATATGTTTCATATAGCAACTGAAAAGGACATTACTGATGGCAAGATAACAGATGTCTATTTTGAAAGAACAGTAGAAATTCTGAAAAAGAAGGGAAAGGATGCCCATGTAGTTGCAGAGGTTGTATGCAGGGAGCTTCCTGACAATAGAGAATGGGCTGTTTTAGCGGGAATTGATGAATGTCTGAAGCTCTTGGAGAAAATAAATGTTAATGTAAGGGCGCTGCCTGAGGGAAGTATTTTTAGGGCAGGTGAGCCGGTCCTTGAAATCGAGGGAATGTATACTGATTTTTGCAAATATGAAACAGCAATACTCGGATTTTTATGTCAGGCGTCAGGAATAGCTACGAGGGCATCTTCATGTAAAATCGCAGCAGGCAAAAAAACTGTTTTGAGCTTTGGGGCTCGTAGAATGCATCCTGCAATTGCGCCGATGATTGAAAGAAGCGCATATATAGGCGGATGTGATGGAGTAGCTGTAATAAAGTCTGGTGAGGAATTGGGTATCAAAGCATCTGGAACAATGCCCCATTCCTTGATTATTCTGATGGGTGATACAGTGGAAGCGGCTAAAGCATTCGATGAAGTAATTGACCCTTCTGTTGAAAGAATAGTTCTTATCGATACATTCAACGATGAAAAGATTGAGGCAATGCGCGTGGCTGAGGCATTGGGGAAAAAGTTTTCTGCCGTCCGTCTCGATACGCCAAGGAGCAGAAGAGGAATCTTTAGAGAGATAGTTAGAGAAGTCAGATGGGAGCTTGACCATATTGAACATGGGAATGTAAAGATTTTTGTGAGCGGTGGAATTACAGACAAGATGATAGAAGAGCTGAGAGATATCGTTGATGGTTTTGGTGTTGGGACATTCATAAGCAATGCACCTGTAGTAGATTTTTCAATGGACATAGTAGAGGTCAATAATCAGCCATTTTCGAAAAGGGGAAAATTGTCGGGCAGAAAATCCGTACTTTATTGTCCTTCCTGTGGTGCAGTTGATGTAGTGGCAAAAAGAAGAGGTGAAATGAGATGCAGGTGTGGAGACATTATGGAGGAAAAGCTTTTGCCTGCAATAAAGGAAGGTAAGATAATCATAGAAGAAAGGGATGCTCAAAGCATTAGAAAAGAAGTTTTGGAGAAACTTAAAAAGTACGCCTCGTAACCATTAAAAGGGAGGGGGTAAAATGAAAGAAAAGACTATTGAAGAAAGACTAAAATATTTTGAAAAAGCCCTCGAGCTTCAGGAAAGGGAGACTGAAAAAATGCGTCTCGAGCTTTTGTCTGAGATAGATATGCTGAAGATCAAATTTATTGCTCTTAAAGAACTGCTGATGAAGAAAACCAAATTCGACGAAGACCAATACAGAAAAATTGAAGAAAAAATTTTGAGAGAAGTAAATCCAAATACATTGTAGTTGATTTTTAGCAATTTATTGTTAATACTCTGTCGTAAAAGGAAAAATTCTTTAAAAAAATAAAACGATAAATGGTTTTGTTCTATGGATAAATTCAAGAAAGACCCTTTCCCTTTTAGTGAAGAAGAAATAGGCGATATGCTCGATACCTTTCAGAACTTTATGCGTTATTCTCGCTATACTCAGGAGTATGAGTGGAAGCCGGCATTGGATATCTTCGAGGCAGAAGACAAGACAATAGTCCTAATTGAGGTTGCAGGTGTTTCGGAGAAAGATTTAGATGTTTCTTATAAAAACGGATATTTGAAAGTTTCGGGAATCAGAGAGAGTGAGGAATTAAAAAAAGCAACAAAGATTGGACACCTTGAAATTGAATATGGCAGATTTGAAAGAGTAATCAAGTTGAGTGATAGGGCTGATGTTGACAATATAAATGTTACTCTCAAAAATGGGATATTAAAAATTGTAGTACCAGTAAAGAATATCAAGAAAAAAATAGATATTGATATAGAGTAACACGAAATAGAAAAATTTATTGAATGAAAAGGTGAAATGATGAGTCAATTACCTGAAGATTCACATATGAATATAAAGTCAGAAGAGGAATATCTGAAAGTTGTCCCAGATGAATTGCCTGTTTTGCCTTTGAAAGATGTTGTAGTCTTTCCCGGCACGGTAATGCCGCTCGTAGTTGTCGGAGACTCTTCAATCAAACTTATCGACGATGCCCTCGTAGGCAGTAAATTGATTGCTCTTTTTTTAGACAGAAGTCAGGAAGAAGAGCCATCAAAGCATCAGTTAGCAGAAGTAGGGACAGTGTGCCACATAATAAAAATGCTGAGACTTCCTGACGGAAGCGTGAGAATACTCGTGCAGGGAATGGGAAGATGCAGTATTAGGAATATCAATCAGGTTGAACCTTACATAAAAGCCAAAATCGAGATTATAAAAACCGAATATCAAGAAGAAAAGGATATAGAAGCGCTGAAGGTTAATCTCATCAATAAATTCTCGAAATTGATTTCTAAAATTCCATATCTTCCTGATGAGCTTCAAATAATGGTGATGAATATAACTGATCCGGCAAAGGTTTCTGACCTCATTGCTTCAAGTTTGAATATCCCGATTGAAGAAAAACAGACAGTGCTTGAAACTCTCGATGTAAAAAAGCGGCTTGTTACTGTAAGCAATATAGTTGATAAAAATCTCGAGATAATCGAGTTGGGTTCAAAAATTCAAGAGGAAGTCAAAGCTGAGATAGATAAAGGACAAAGAGAATACATACTTCGTCAGCAATTGAAAGCGATTCAGAAAGAGCTTGGTGAAAAGGATGAGAAAACAGCTGAAATAGAAGAGCTTGAAAAGAAGATTATGGAATGCGGAATGCCTGAAGCCGCAATGAAGGAGGCAAAGAGAGAGCTTGACAGATTGAAGATAATTCCTATCGAATCGGCTGAACATACTGTTGTGCGCACATATCTCGATTGGCTCGTAAGTATGCCTTGGAACAAATCTACGGAAGACAACCTTGATATCACTCGTGCAAGAAAAATTCTCGATGAGGATCACTATGGATTGAAAAAGGTCAAGGATAGAATACTCGAGTTCTTGGCTGTGAGAAAGCTGAAAAGCGATTCAAAAGGACCAATTCTTTGTTTTGTAGGTCCTCCGGGCACAGGTAAAACATCTTTGGGAAAATCTATTGCAAGGGCGATGGGTCGAAAGTTTGTGAGAATGTCCCTTGGCGGAGTGCGTGATGAAGCAGAAATGCGAGGACATCGAAGGACTTATATCGGTGCGTTGCCGGGAAGAATAATCCAGAATATAAAAAATGCTGGCACAAAGAATCCTGTATTTATGCTCGATGAGATTGATAAACTCGGTTCCGATTTTAGAGGAGACCCTTCTTCTGCACTGCTCGAGATACTCGACCCTGAACAGAACAACTCCTTCGTTGACCATTATCTCGATGTGCCATTTGACCTCTCGCAGGTAATGTTTATAACAACTGCCAATGTCCTTTATTCCATTCCTGCGCCTTTGCTTGATAGAATGGAGGTAATTGAGCTGCCGGGATATACTGAAGAAGAAAAAATAAAGATTGCAAAAAAGTATCTTATACCGAGACAGAAGGAAGAAAATGGCTTGAAGCCGAAGGATATAAAATTTTCTGATTCTGCTGTTAGGAAGATAATCAACGGATATACGCGCGAAGCAGGATTGAGGAATCTTGAAAGAGAGATTGGTTCTGTATGCAGAAAGGCCGCAATGGCAATTACGGAAGGAGCAAAGACACCTATTACGGTAACAGCGGAAAACATTTCCGATTATCTTGGGCCCGAAAAATATTTCTCTGAGATTGCCGACAGAATAAATCAGCCGGGAGTTGCTGTGGGACTTGCATGGACTCCGGTGGGAGGTGAAATTCTTTTCGTTGAATCGACTATAATGAAAGGAAAGAAGGGTCTCACACTAACAGGATCTTTAGGGGATGTGATGAAGGAGTCGGCTATTGCCGCTCTCAGTTTTATTCGTTCAAAATCAGATAAACTTGGCGTGAAAAACGATATTTTTGACAACAGTGATATTCATATCCATGTCCCTGCAGGAGCAATTCCAAAGGATGGTCCATCGGCAGGTATAACGATAGCTACATCTCTTTATTCGCTGTTGACAGGAAGAAGAGTCAGGTCTGATATTGCAATGACAGGTGAGATAACCCTTCGAGGAAAAGTCCTTCCAATAGGCGGTGTTAAGGATAAAGTGCTTGCCGCCCATAGGGCAGGAATAAAGACGGTGATTCTGCCAGAAAAGAATGAGAAAGACCTTGTAGATGTGCCGGCTGATGTGAAAAAGAAGATGAAGTTTATTTTTGTAAAGGACATCGAGGAAGTTTTTGCGGCGGCTTTCAATAGTAGAAGAAATAACAATTCTAAAAAGAGAAAAGATAGTTAATTTTTCATTTTTAAAAAGACTTTTGCTCTTTCTATTATGGCTTTTGCAGGTGCTTCATAATCCTCATCCTTTATGTTTATCCAAATGATTTCCTTTTGCTTCTTGAACCATGTCATTTGTCTTTTAGCATATGCTTTAGTTGCTTTCTTAATGAGTTTTACTGCTTCATCGAAGGAAACCTCTCCCTTCAAATGTGAAATCATCTCTCTGTAACCAATAGCCCTGAATGCATTTATTTCTTTACCTTTGTATTTTTTGTAAATGGACTTTGCTTCATCATACAGCCCTTTCTCAATCATTTTATCTACGCGGGCTTCTATCCGTTTTCTAAGCTCATTTCTGTCTCTTTTCAAACAAAAATATAGGTAGTCATATCGCTCATCTGAAAAAGAATGTTTCGTGTGAATTTTTGAAATTGGCATGCCTGTAATGTAGTATACTTCGAGCGCCCTTTTAATCCGTTGTTTGTCAGAAGGAGAAAGTTTCTCTGCTGTGGCTGGGTCCACTTCTTTTAATTCATTATATAGAATTTCCAAATCTTTGTTTAGGTAGCTTTGATGAATTTCTTTCTTTAATTCCTTGTCCGCAGGGAGTCCTGCCGCCAATCCCTTAGTAAGTGCTTTTATGTATAATCCTGTGCCGCCGCAAATGATTGGTATCTTTTTTTTACTGCTGATTTTATTGATTATTCTGTCTGCATCATTTGCAAAGTCGCCGGCCGAATAGATTTCGTCAGGATTCATTATATCTATGAGATGATGCTTTGCTTCTTTAATTTCATCTTTGTCGGGTTTTGCTGTGCCTATGTTTAAAAAACGGTAAACCTGCATCGAATCAGCGGAAATTATTTCACCATCCAATTCTTTTGCAACTTCAATCGCCACAGAAGTTTTACCGCATGCAGTAGGACCACTGATTATGATTATCTTCTTTTTTCCTTTCTTCATAACTTTAGAAATAGACTAAAGAAATTCCTTCTTATGATATTTTAAACATTAGTCAGATTGCAACAAATCAGCTGAGTCGCTCATTCCTTTTTGCTTCAATGACCATGATTATGAAAAAGATAAATCCCATTGCGCACATAGGATAGAAAAGGAATTTGATTCCGAGAAAATTCGTAAAAGCTCCTGTTACGATAGGCCCTACAATACTTCCAAAACCGAAAGCAAAGGAAAATGTCGAGTTAGCCGCTCCCATTTGTTCAGCAGGAACAAGGTCAGCAATCAGGGAAAGGGCTATGGGATATATTCCTCCTGCAACAAATCCTACTCCGAATATCAATCCAAGAATTGCATAATAGTTAGGGGATAAATTGAATGAGAATGTTAGAAATGCAAGAATTCCTGCCAAGATATAAAGGGTTTTTCTTTTTCCAATTCGGTCAGCAATTTGTCCTGCCGGGACAGGTGAAATCATACCTCCTATGGCAAAAAACATAAAAATTGTTCCTAATGCGGCACCGTGAATATCTATTGAATCAAGATAAAGTGAAAGGAAAACACCAATGCTTACTTCAATGAAGGCGTATGAGCATGCCGCAAAGATAGGTGTCTTCAAAATTTTGACAAGCTCAAAGATTTTGAACCGTTTTTCTTTCTTTTCGATTTTTGCCTCAGAAAAGAAAAACATTATTGCAAGTATCGAGGCAAGAAACATAGAGGTGCAAAAAAAGAATGGAAGCTCTCGCCAATAATCAAAGAGTGCGGCACCAATGACAGGGCCAAGGCCAAATCCAAGTCCAAAGACGAGCGTATAGTAAGCCATATTTTTCGAGCGGTTTTCAGGCGAGGATAGAATATTTATAGCGGCTTCTGTTGCAACAAAGAGGCATGCATTACCTATCCCCTGAATTCCTCGAATCAAGTAGAAAAGCGCTGTCGTGTGAATCAAAGGGAAGAAAAGCGCAGGTATACCATATAAGATTAGTCCTGATATAATGATTGCACGGCTTCCAAGTTTATCTACCAATCTTCCAACATAGAGTGTTGCTGCGGTAAATGTGAAGAAGAATGTAGAGCCGATTTGTCCGATTGTCATAAGATTGATTCCCGCATCTTTGAGGACAAGCGGGATGAGAGGAGTGATGAAGCTCATACCAAAGCCGGTGAGAGTGACGGCAAAGAGTATAGGAAGTAGCCCTTTATCTAATTTCATTTTGAGGAAGGTGTTTTCTTAACTCCCAAAGTATATGGGAAAGTTCGGGAATTATCAGTTTTTCAAGCGCAAGGGAAACAGCGCCGCGTGAACCGGGAATAGAGATTATGACTTTTCCATTTTTTATGCCTGCTGTTGCGCGAGACATTATTGCCGCTGAGCCAATGTCTTTATAGCTCAAATATCGAAAAATTTCACCAAAACCGCTGAGCCTTTTATCAAAGATTCCTTCTATTGCCTCAAAGGTAGAATCTCTCAATGATATTCCAGTGCCTCCATTGAGGATTATGGCATCTATTTCATTTTGAGATGTTTTTTCAAGAACAGTATTTTTTATCAACTGCGGTTCATCGGGTAAAATAATTTTGGATAAAACACTATGTCCTGCCTTTGTCAATTCATCGACTATTAATTTACCGCTTGTATCGGTTTCGTCGGTGCGGCTGTCACTTACAGTTATGACAAAACAGTTTGCCTTTATTTTTGCTTTTTCCTTGTGTTCCTTATGCCCCATATTTTTATCCTCTTTGGCATCCTTAAAATTTTTCAGAAATTTAATCTATTAGAAATATTATTTCCAGAAAAAATAGGTATGGCCGATTGAAATCTTTTTTTGAGAGATTCAAAAACATAGAGTTCTTACATTTTCAAGGGGAAAAAAGATTTGGAAAAGATTTTTTATGCCATCAGAGATGCAGAGAATAGATGAATCAGTTTAGAAAGATTGTTTAAGGGCAATTTTTCTATGATAAAAAGCGAAATTCGAAGCCAATGTTTCTCTTTTTTTTTCGGATAGGGTTCAGTAATTATAATTTCGTTTATTGGAAAAAAGGGATATTTTAAAATCTTTAATTGATATAGCCCAAAGCACGAAGCTGATTCTCCGTTTCTTTGTCGATTTTTACTTGTTTCCGATTAAAAGTAGTTTTACTTGAATGGTCTATGATAGAAAACATTTTAGTTCTCAATTCATTGGCTGTATCGATATTATCTTTCTTTACATCTACATATTCCCGGCGATCTTCCTTCAGATTAAACAAAAGATCATATCTGAATCCTGGATTGTCTGTGGTTTTATTCTGTTTGTAATATATCTATTTGTAGTCACCTTTTCGTATTGCCCATATTTGAATCAGCCCTTTTGAAATCTCGAGTTGATGAAACAAATATTCTCTTTCATTTTCTATTTTTTTAGTGATTAATGGGAGAAAGCTTTTTCCCTCGAAATGTTTATCGCATTTTATGTTTAATATATCGAGAATAGTAGGAAGAAGGTCTATGGTACAAACATGATATTCTATAACTTGGTTTTCATTTATAATTTTTGGCTATCCCAATGAGATGAAAGCCAATTCTGAATAGATGCTCCAAAAAACAAACATTTCAGGGCATCTCTTGTTTACAATAGTCAGGTTTTTGCAAGATTTCCAAAATAAAAAAAACAATGCCAATGGCACGATAGATAAAAAGGTAAATCCTGAAATATTTGCAGATAGCAAAATTATACATTCAAGAAGGAGTTCCGAAATGCTGGTTTTGAAAAAAGAAATATATCTGAAAATTTCAAATAGAGAAAAAAGGATTGCCCACGAGAACAAGAGTAAGAAATATTTTTTTGAAAAAGATAATCTATCCATCCAAAACCTAAAGGTAAAATGTCAATTTTCAAAATTTCTGTTTTCAAGCAATCCCTAAATATTGAATAATACTTTCAATAGATAAAAGGGTCAACAACAAAGCACTGAAGTGTAAAGGCAAAGTCGAAGTGTCTCTTTGTTTTGGAGAATAAATGGAATTTCTAATATGAGTGGGAACGGTCAATTATTTTTTTGTTATTTTTTCTGAAATAGAATATATAAGTTTTTAGGTGATTTTTTAGTATTCCCATTTGGCATAAGCCAATGGTGCTCGATTCAGTTCGTCTCTCAATATTCTCCAATTTGGCAAAAATTGATCCATTAATTCGATAAATCGCCTTTTATGATGCCTTTCTTTTAGATGTACCATTTCATGAACAACTATATATTCTTGACAGCTAATTGGTTTTTTTGCCAATTCCAGATTCAGCCAAATACGACGCGCTTCAGTATTGCAGCTTCCCCAGCGGGTTTTCATTTTTCTGATTCGTACTTCTTTAACAGAAACACCTATCCGTTTTTCCCATTTCTGAAGCAGAGTATGAATTCTTTCTTGTAAACGCCGTCGATACCAACGCTCCAAAATCTGTTCAAGAATATCTCTATTCGTCTTTGTTGGAACAATGATTTCCAATATTTGTTTGTTCTTCAGACGCACCACGGGTCTTTTTCGATCTTTATCTACAACCACATTCAAACGATACCTATGTCCTTCAACATAATGACTTTCACCTGAAACCATTTCACGTTGAGATTCCCGAACTTGTTCCTGAAAACTTTTTTGTTTGCGGCGAATCCAGCCCACACGGGATATGACCGCCAAACGAATGGCTTCCTTATCCAGATGGAGTGGGGCTGATACTCTTACACGCCCATCAGGAGGATAAACTCCCAAGTGAAGATTTTTAATATCCTTTCGAATAATCTCCACAGGAATCCCACTGATTGTTATGTGATATTTTTCAATAATCACGTTGATTCTTCACGATTTCAAACAGTCTATCTACCATCTCGGGGTTGTCTTTAATCACCGCGCTAATGGCATTACGAACTTCTCGTTCTTTGAAGCGGTTTCCCCGCCAATCATCTTTTTTGACATTCCGAATATTTTGATCGATCCGCAATGCCAATTCTGCTCTGGGGTCCGGCGAACCGGAACTGCTGTATGTTTCCGGTTCATGAAAATGGGAGTGATCCATAGCATAATATTCTTCAATGTTATCATACAAAGTTCTTAAAGTTGGGGTATTTATTTCCGCTGGATAATGTACGCTTGTCTCTGGTTTTTTGATTTTTTTGGTGAGTTCAATGATTCTTCTCAAATATTCTTTGTAATTTATTGCCTGCCGACGCCGTTCTTCGATTAACTCATCCAATAATTTCGACATTTTTTCATAATAACGAGGATTTATAGGCATTTCATCGATGATAAGGCGGCGGACATTATTTTCAATGGTTTCTGTTGCTGCTTTTTGATTTTTTCGGATGCTTTCAGGAAGCGAATCAATTGCTTTTTCCCCTTGCTGAATGATGAGGTCTACCAGCGTCATATCTTCGAGTGATGCAATTTTTTCAGTTTCATCAGCCTGAATGTAATTATCCAGCAGATAGCGCATCCCCGGTTCGAACATCTTCATATCAACATAATCACTGCTTGCGATCTTGATGGTTTTACGAAGATGTTCGTAAAAAGTAACTTCCTGCTTAATCTGTTGTATCTCCTTCTCTGTGTATCCTGCTTCGTGCATTTCGTTGGCAAGATTTGCATAGGCACGCAACAGCGAAGCTACGGTTTTGTAAAGCGTCAACCGTTTGGGTTCGTTCTCTTTCAATTGTTCGCCCTTGCCGCTGTCTTTGGCACAAAAATAGCGGATGTAAGCCACTTCATCCTTTGGGGGTTCCACAGGCTCGCAAAGCGCTTTCAACATTTCCCGAAGCTCTTCCAACCGTTCCCGACCAGCTTGTAGTCTGTCTTTTAGCAATCCATCTACATCTTCCCTGTCATAACCTTCAAAAGCTCCGCCGGTGTAGTCCTTGATGGATTTCTCCAATGATTTAAACAAATCCCTATAATCTATGATATATCCATATTCTTTGTCCTCGGTATGCAAACGATTCACCCGGCAAATTGCCTGAAAGAGCCCATGATCCTGCATCTTCTTGTCGATGTATAAGTAGGTTGCCGGTGGCGCGTCAAATCCGGTGAGCAGCTTATCCACTACGATGAGCAGTTTCATCTGTCCCGGCTGCTCAATAAATCTTTTTTTGACTTCTTTTTCAAACTGCTCGGCCTTATACATAGCTTTGTCTTCCGGTTCTTCGAAATATTCCGCCAGCATTTTGCGGTAGATTTCATATTGCAGCAAACGCTCGTTTAGACCTTCGCCGCTTTCCTCGCCCTTGATGTCCGCCGGTGAAGGTCTGTAAGAGGTAACGATAGCACATTTTCCCTTCAAATCAGTTTTCTGAAACATCTCGTAAATCCGACAGGCGGAATAGATGCTGCTGGTCACCAGCATGGCGTTACCCCGACCGCTGCGCAGCCGGTCGCGCGTTTCCATATCCAGCAGAATATCGTGCACAATCTTGCTAAGCCGGTCCTCGGCGCTGAGCACTTTTTGCATGGTGCCCCAGCGTTGTTTGAGCTGGGCTTTGGCGAGATCTGACAGCCCGCGCGTTTTGACCTCAAACCATTCATCCACCTTTTCCGGTGCAGAGATGTGCTGGTCAATGTCCCGCGCTTCGTAGCGCAAATCCAGCACGACTCCATCTTGCACCGCTTCGTCGTACTTATATGTATGGATATAGCTGCCAAATACTTCGATACTGGTTTTTTTGTCCTTTTTGAGAAGCGGCGTGCCTGTAAAACCGATGAACATAGCTTCAGGCAGAAAAGTTTTCATTGCCTGATGGAGTTTGCCTGATTGTGTGCGGTGGCATTCATCAACAAACACGTAAATATCTCCCTTGGCTTTAAAATCCTTGGGCAGATTTTTATTGATATCGTCAATGAATTCTTCAATATCCTTTTCACTCAGGTCGTCTCCTGCACCAAACTTGTGGATGAGTGAACAGACCAGCCATTCCTCTTTGCTATTGAGTACCCGCACCAAATCGGCACCGCTTTTGGTGCGATAGATGTCCTCATCCACTCCCTTGAATACCTTTTCGATTTGCTCGTCCAGCTCTGTGCGGTCGGTAATGATCAGCACGCGGGAATCTGTGACATTTTCGCGAATCCATTTCGCCAGCCAGACCATAGTAAGCGATTTGCCGCTGCCCTGCGTATGCCAGATGATGCCGCCCTCCCGTTTGCGCACGCGCTCCTGCGCCGCCTTGACGCCGAAGTACTG
>RFHX01000100.1 GCA_003695725.1 Candidatus Schekmanbacteria bacterium | reverse complement strand
TCTTTCTTCGATAGTTCCTTCACGAAGCATACTGTTTTTTATCCATCTGAAAAGGCCTGACCAGAATTTTTTCCCCATAAAAATTACAGGAAAATTTGATATTTTGCCTGTTTGTATTAAAGTTAGAGCTTCGAAGGCTTCATCAAGAGTGCCAAAGCCTCCCGGGAATATAATATATCCTATTGCATACTTTGCGAACATTACTTTTCTGGCAAAAAAGTGGTCAAAATCCAATTTCATCTCAGAGTATTTATTTGGAATTTGTTCGAAAGGAAGATTTATATTGAGCCCTACAGACATTCCCTTCCCCTTTTTGGCTCCTTTGTTGCCTGCTTCCATTATTCCGGGACCTCCGCCTGTAATTATTGAAAATCCTTCCTTCGATAGATATTCTGTAACCGTAACTGCAAGCTTATAATATTTGCTTCCCCTTTTTATTCTAGCGCCTCCAAAGACTGATACTGCTGGTCCAATCTTTGAAAGCTTTTCAAAGCCTTCAACAAATTCTCCCATAATCTTAAATACCATCCATAGGTCATTTGTCCTTACTTCCTGCATTTTCTATTCTCCTTTAAAGTTTAAGTGAATTTGACAATTAGATAATCGTCAAAGAGAAAAAAAAATTTGTAAAAAAGTTTTTAATTAATCAAGTCAAAAATTTAAAATATCGCAGTTCCTATTGCAGAGGTATCTTTTCTGCCAACAATGGAGAATGAATTCGTTTATTGATAAACACAATATTTGGAGAAGAAATAATTTTCCAAGATGAATCAATTCAATGGGGCTGTGATTCCAACAACCAGAGAATAATCAGGAGTTTCCTTTGTTAATCCAAAACGCATACCGGTATCAATCTGCAAGCCCTTGATATGAAACTGAAATCCTCCTAATAAAAAAAGAGGGTCTTCATTTTTTCCCCTATAGTCGGCTTCTCCAACAATTTCAGAAACTAAGTGAATCTTTTGACTTATACGATATTCAGCACCAAATGAATAGAAAAGATGGTCAACTCCTTCTTTGATGAAAGAATAACCGAGATTCAGATCAAATCTCATTTTTTCTGTATGCTTTTCAGACAGGAATTTTATTTCATATCCTGTATGCCCCTCTCCAAGCCCTTTTTCATCATCACCAGAAGGAGTAATCAAATTGAAGAGAAAGCCTGTTGATGGAATCGATGAAGATTCATCTGTAAAAAGATATTTTGTCAAGATTTCAATATCTGTCAATCCGTTATGCTCATTTAGTGAACTGTGTAGTTAAAAGGTAATGTTGACATCCATTTCTATCCTGTTGTGAATGCCTATTATTAATGTATTTTCATTAGTCCATATTTTGTCTTTCCCACCAAGGTCTTCAGTAATAGAGCCGATTTCCAATTCGAATTTTCCCTTCTCTGGAAGTTCTAAATCTTCCGTTATTAGAGGACGCTCTGCCGATGCAGTTGAAAATGCAAGAAATAGAAATGAAAATAAGGTGAAAGGAAAAAAAAATTTTAAAAACTTCATTTCCTTTAATCCTGTTCAAAAAAGGTGCACCTTATAATGCAAAGGGTTTCTTTTTTCAAGATTTGTCCGTTAAAGGAGAAGCTTAAATCATAAAAAGAAGTAAATTTATAGTGTCTTTTTTAACAATTTGTGCTTTAAAGTGGCTTGACACACTTTATTTAGAGACAATATAATCATAAAGATATAACGAAATGTAGGGGGGTTATGCTTTATATTTCTAAAAACCTTGTAGGTATCGATTTTGGCTCGAGCTCCATCAAAGCCTTTAAACTCAAAGATACAAGCAAGGGGGTTATTCTTGAAAAGTTCGCTTTTAGGCCTCTGATTGCAGATGCAATTGTCGATGGTGCCGTGATGGATGCAATTTCTGTGCAGGAGACACTCAAAGACCTTGTCTCCGAAATGAAGATAAAAAATCTCAACGCTTCCACCGCTGTATCAGGACATTCAGTAATTGTTAAGAATATCACAGTAAATACAATGTCCAAAGAAGAGTTGAGAGAATCGATATATGTTGAGGCAGAGCAGTATATTCCCTTTGATGTTGAAGAAGTCTACATCGATTTTCATATTGTAGGTCCTGATGAAAAAGATGAATCATTGATGAATGTTCTGCTTGTTGCCGCAAAGAAAGACCAAGTTGATGAATATTCAAATATCTTGACAAATTGCAGTTTGAAACCGGTCCTTGTTGATATCGATTCATTTGCAATTGAAAACTGTTATGAATTAAATTACGAAGATGACCCTGATAAGATTGTTGCATTGGTGAATCTTGGGGCTTCAAAAATCAACATTAGCATTTTGAGAAATCGTGTCCCTGTTTTTGTAAGAGACATAAATCTTGGCGGAAAGAATTATACAGAAGCAATTCAGAAGGAGCTTCAAATAGATTATGAGGAAGCCGAACGATTGAAAACCAATATTGACGCAGGAGGAGAAAGAGCAGATGAAATCAAAGCAATAATCGATGGTGTTTCCGAAGAAGTCTGTCAGGAGGTTATTCGCTCAATGGATTTTTTCAGGAATACATCAGGGTTAGGGGAGGTTAATAAAATTTACCTTAGCGGCGGTTGTGCAAAGATACAAGGAATTGACGAATTTTTGAATAATCGTTCACAAATTGAAGTTGAAATTATGAATCCCTTCAAAAATGTAAAGATTTCAAAAAATGTTGATATTACTGCTTTAAGCCAGATAACTCCTCTTTCTGCTGTGGGAATAGGCCTTGCAATGAGAAAAGTGGGAGACAACCAATGATTAAGATAAATCTTCTCCCTATTGAAGATGAGCTTAAACAGGCAAAGGCAACACAAGAGGTCATTGTTTATTTTGCCGCTGTACTAATTACTATTTTGGCGCTTTTCCTGCACAATTCATCTCTGAGTTCTGAACTTAGCAGTGTCCGAAAAGAAATAAATGAAATTAACAATAAGATAAACTCGATGAAGGAAGTTGAAAATCTTCACAAGACAATTCAACAGAAAAAAGCCCAGATTGCCGCTAAACTTGCCGCAGTTAAAAAGGTTACAGAATCTCAAGTGACTTATGTAAGACATCTCGATGAAATGCAGAATATTATACCTAAAGGGGTATGGCTTAATTCTTTGAGTTTTACAGGCAGCACTGCAGTGTTTGAATGTAAATCGTCTTCATATTATGAAATATCAGAATTTTACAATCGCCTGAAAAATTCAGATTTCTTTATTGTTGAGAATTTTCCTTCAATTATAGAGGGCTCACCTGAAGGAGGGATACCAGTTTATAAGTTTAAAATAACTTCAGCGCTTCAAAACTTGAAGATAGAAACAGCACAAGCAAAAAGGGACAATAAAAAAGGTTAAATAAGGGATAAGAAATGGCTCTCGAATTGAAACTTGATTTTATGTACACAATGCCAAAATGGCAGAAGTATGCAATTCTTGGAGGCACCATCTTGGCAATACTTGTTCTCTATTATTTCTATTTTTACAGCTCTACAAGTGAATCCCTTGCAAGGTCAATCAAGGAAAAAGAGGATTTAAGTACAAAGCTCGAAACATTGATTAGAATGAAAGGGGAAATCGAAAAGTTCAAAGCAGAAGAGAAGATGCTTCTGAAACAATATGAAATACAAGCAGAAATTCTTCCTCCTTCAAGTGAATTGCCAAGTCTTTTAAATTCGGTTGTTGATCTTGGAAAGTCCTTTAAAGTTGATTTGAAATCCTTTACGCCGGGTATTCTGACAAAGGGGCCCTATTATAATGAAATGAAAATAGCGTTAAACATACAGGGGACATACAAGAATGTGACGCTTTTTCTCGATAATATTAGAAGAATGAAGAGAATCGTAAATTTGGAAAACTTATCTCTTTCGGAGCCGAAAGCAACGCCTGAAGGAATGTTGCTTAAAGGGAGTTTGAGCTTGAAAATCTTTTCAAGGCCTTAGCAGATGATATTTAAGAGAAAGAATATGCGAAACGCAACGATTATAGGAATGGTGCTGTTTTTGCTCTTTTCTATTGGCACTGTTGACCTTTTTTCTGAAGAGAAAGCTTCAACAAAAGTACCTTCTGCAAACAAAGTAGCGGCAGAAGATTTAGCCCGAAAGAATGCCCAAATAATATTGGAAGCGCAAAAAAAACGATTATCCTATGTCTATAATCCTGAAGGGAAAAGAGACCCTTTCAAACCTCCATACCTCGAGAAAAAGAAAAAAGTTGTCGTTACAGAGGAAGGCACTGTTTATTTAGAGGGGATTCAGCAGTATCAGATTAATTCCTTTAAACTGACTGGTATTATCACAAAGAAGGACAAGAGTGTTGCAATGGTAAAAGCGCCAGACGGCAGAATGTATATTATCGAGAAAAACTCTAAAATTGGCCCTTCCGGTATAGTCAAAGAGATTAGGCCTTCGGAAGTAATAATAGAGAATGAAATAACGATAAAACAGGGAGACGAATCAGGAAATATAATAACAAAAAAGGAAAAGAAGGAAGTTATATTAAAACTGAAAAGTTCTTAAAAATAGAGAATTGCAGTTTTTTTATTCATAGCTTCCAATTGAAAATGGGGGTTTAATAAAGATGATTTTTTATAAAAATGGCAGGATTAAAATAAAGCATTTTTTAGTTTTTTTCTTGATTATGAGTTTATTGGGATGTGCCTCCACAGTGAAAAAGTCCCAAGAAGCAGTTAAGGAATCGGAAACAGCAGAGCAGATTCCGGAAAAGGTCATCATTGAGAAGGTTAGCTATTTCAACACTTCTAAATCTACGACTATCATATTCAAAACATCTAATAGGGTTGATTACACTTCATACAATCTTTCGGCGCCGGATAGGATTGTCGTGGAATTCAATAATGCAATACTTTCTCCTGCGGCAGAAGAAGCATTACCAGTAAACAGGGGTGTTGTAACAGGGGTAACCCTGAACGAAGGGAGTGGAGATGAAGCAAAAGTGACTGCTGAAATTGAGCTTGTTGAAAAAGCGGAAGCCGAGATCGAAAGGGGCGATACAGAATTGAAGGTTACAGTTAAAAATCCTGTTATTGAAGAAGCGGTTGCAGAGAAAGAAGTAGCTGAAAGTGGTGAGGAAGAAAAAGCGAAAGACATAGATGCCATAAAAAAAGCCCTTGAAGAAGATTTAACAAAAAAGAATAAGGTGCTCTCGACTGAGCTTGCAAGAGATGAGAGCGATTATGAGTTTGGAGAAAAAAAATTTACAGGTGAGCCCATATCTCTTGACCTTCAAAATGCAGATGTTGAAGATGTTATCCGTCTTATTGCTGAAATAAGTGGGATGAACTTTGTTATCGAGGAAGGTGTTAGAGGAAAGGTAAATTTGAAGCTCGATAAAATTCCATGGGATCAAGCCCTCGACCTGATTCTTAAGATAAATACTCCTCAATTAGTACTGATAAAAGAGCAGGGAATCTATAGGATAATGACTCTTTCAAAGAGCAAACAGATTAGGAAGGAAAAGGCAGAGGAGGCGCAGGCAAGAAAAGAAGAAAAAGAGGCGCGGGAAGCTGTGTTGCCTCTTGTTACAAAAACGATTCGTTTAAGCTATGCAAAAGCTGAAGAAATCGAGCCCCTTGTAAAGAAATTTATGTCGAGCCGCGTCAAAACTGATGCCCTCTTAACAGTTGACGACAGAACCAATTCATTGATTATAAAAGATATTGTTCCAACAGTTGAGCAAATAGAAAAGGTTATAGCTCAGCTCGATAAACCTACCCCTGAAGTTGAGATTATGGCAAAGATTGTTGAAATCGAGGAAGGTTATGACCGCGCCCTTGGGATTCAATGGGGAGCAGACCTTACAAAGAGTCCTGCAACAGGAAATGCAACAGGGCTTCAATTTCCAAGCAATATAAAACTTTCAGGCACAGTTGCTGATGCAAATAACCCCTCCCTTTCAGGAAGAGATTTCTTGGTTAATCTTCCTGTGGCTGATAAGAATACGGGGATTGGATTGATTCTTGGCAATGTTGACAATACCTTTAATCTCGATGTGCAATTGTCTGCACTTGAAAAAGAGAATAGGGTGCGACTTCTTAATAATCCTAAACTTCTTGTAGTTGACAATGAAACAGCTAAGATTCAGGTAGGAGACCAGCTTCCGCAGGTTACAATCGATGAACAGGGAAAACAGAGTATAGAGTGGAAGGATGTGGGTATTATCCTTGAAGTTACTCCCCAAATTACTGCCGATGGTTCAATATTTATGGAGATAAGTTTGGAAAAATCAAGACAAGGGGGTAATGTTCAGTTAACTACAGGCACACATTATTCGATAGTAAAGACTGAGTCGGAAACAAAGGTTTTGATAAAAAGCGGAGAAACAGCGGTGATTGGAGGACTGACAGAAAAGAGCGATGACTCATCGAGAAGCGGAACGCCCTTTTTATCGAAGATACCAATATTGGGCTCCTTGTTTAAGAATAAAGTAAGCAACAAGAGCAGTAAAGAGATACTTATTTTTATAACACCTCGAATTCTTGAACAGTATATGTAAGCAAAAATGGTTACTATAAAATGAGGACTTGAACAATGAAGAATAAAAATTTTGTCATACCTCTAATCTTTTTATTTTTTTTCTTTATCTCTGTATTTCCGCTTTCTTCTTATGGCAAGGGCGTGCTCACATATATAACTGTTGTGAGCATTTCTGCAGAAGATGAGGGAAGCAATGATGAGACAAATGTGGATATATTTAGAACCCTCGATTGTGATGGCGATGACACCACAGTTGACCCTGAACCATTCTCAGACCTTAAAGCAACCATAACACTGGATAATTCCGGTCATCCAAACTATGAAGACGACCCTGTCTGGGATCCAACAAATCATGATGTCGTTCTTACAAGTTATAAGGTAAAGTTTAGAAGGACAAGCAAAAGATTTCCAAGGATCAAATCCTTTACCAGAAATATAGCAGCAACGCTTCCAAAGGATAAGGAAACAGATATAACTATTACTGTCCTCCCAAAAAGCTACAAGCGTAAATTGGCAAGAAAATATATTCTCAAATTTGGTGAAGATCCTAGCGATAACAGTGTGGAGCCCCGTTTCCTCGATTACAATGTAAAAATAAAAATTAAAGGGCATGAAAAAACTTTTGGTGGCAACAAGGTAAAGGCGAAAACAGGGTTAACAATGACGCTTACACAGGTCGATAATTGTGAATAGTTTTTTGATAAAAAAATAACATTTTCCTGCTAATTAAAACTAATTGCCGGAGGTGTAATAATGGGGGCAAAATCTATATGTAGGTGGAAAAAAGCGTCTTTTTTTTTCCTAACCTTACTTTTTTTTCTTTTTATTTCCGCTTCAACTTCGAGCGCCAATCTGAAGTCGGATGTGCGAAAGGGTAAATCCTTTAGAAAAGCAAGAAAGGTTGTATCAACCCTCTCCTTCAAATCCAAAGCAACAAATATACCATCAGACGGCTCAACAGGTGCGGTACTTGTAGCCACAGTCAAGAATAAAAAAGGCAAACCTGTTAAAGGCGTAAAGATAAGATTTAAGATTAAAGTCGGAGAAGGAGAGCTTTCCCCATTTGTAGCAAAGACAGGCATTGATGGCAAAGCAAAGACTACTGTAACGAGCACAAAGGCGGGAAACTTGTGGGTACTTGCAAAAACAAAAAATATAAAACCTTCAAGAAAAAAGATAATAAAAATAACTGTAACAGAAGAGACATCAGTAAATATATCATTGATTGCAAATAAGACTACAATTGCCGCAGACGGTACAAGTACAGCCGTTTTTACTGCAGAACTCAAAAATAGTGACAATAATCCTGTTGCAGGAGCAGTGGTAAAGTTTAAAACAGATAAAGGATCGATTGACGCTTCTGCAATTACAAATCAAAGCGGTGTTGCATCAGCAGTACTAACAAGTGAAAAGGATTACATCGGCACGATAACTGTGACTGCAGTCTATGGCACCAATACTACTGCCACTGCAACGATAGAATCTGTCGAGGCAAGCCAAAAGACTTCTCTTTCTATTGCTGCAGATAAGACATCGATTTCAGCAGACGGCACAAGTAAGGCAATAATTAGCGCTCAGCTAAAAAATGAAAACAACAATCCTATTGTTGGCGCAACAATAAAATTCAAAACGGAAAAAGGAGTAATTACGGAATCATCAACCACAGATTCATGGGGAATAGCAAAAGCCACTCTTATAAGTGAAAATTACAATGGTGATGTAGTCGTTACAGCAAGCTATAACAATGAAGAATTGACTGCTTCAATTACTATAAAGTTTGTTGCGGCAGGTGTTCTAAATCTTGCAATTTCTGCTTCACCTACAAACATAACAGCAGACGGCACTGAATCATCGCTGATTCAACTGAAAGTTACCAATTCAACAGGCAATCCCGTTGCGGGACAGAAGGTAACTTTTCGCAATGCTCTTGACAAGGATAATGATGGTGAAATTTCTGCTGGGGACACATTGGATTACGCTACTCTTTCGAAAACATCAGGCACAACAGACAGCAACGGTGTTATTACGACAACTCTTTCGTCAGTGCTCACAGGAACAATAGTCGTAGAGGCTGATGCCAATGGTTCAATCGAAAATGTAACAGTCGATGCTGTAGCGGCAGGTGAGGTTAAGAGTGTGGTGCTTACATCTGCAAGTGACTCAATCCTTGTCAAAACAGGGTCAACAACAATTACAGCAACATTTACAAATATAACATCAGGCAATGCTGTATTTGCTGCATCATTGGGGACATTATCTTCAAATGTAGCTTCTATAGATGGAAGCGGAATTGCAACTGTAACTTTAAGTGCAGGAGATTTGACAGGTGTTTCTACGGTAAAGGTAAGTTATTATGATACTGCGACAAAGAAAAAGATTGAGGATACAATCAATGTAACAATTACTTCTGATACGCCTGCACAGATTTCGGTAAAGGCAACGCCTGACAATATTGCAAAAGGGTCGGGAGAATCTACGATTACAGCTTTTGTGCAGGATGCTGATGGCAATCCTGTTGCCAATATTCCTGTGGGTTTTGTCATTGTCAATTCTCCGGGTGGCGATGAACATTTGGAGCCCGAGGGCACTCTGATTTATACAGATGCAAATGGAATTGCCACAGTGAAATTTTTTGCTGGAGAACTTACAACCCCAATTTTCAATGGTGTCAAAATAGATGCTTATGTGGCAGAAAATCCGTCTATAAAGTCATCGACATTCTTAACCATTTCGGGCGAGCCATACCATGTGGCGCTTGTTTTCAATGATTACCTGACACCTCTTATTTTAAATGGTGACGGCACATTGAGTTGTCCTATTGCCGCGTTAGTTACAGATATTCACGGCAATCCTGTAGCTGACGGCACATTGGTTTCTTTTGGAGTTGCAACTACTCAGATTGTAGCGCTTGAATCCGACATCGGATTCGATGTAAATGGAGACAACGATACATTAGACAGTGTGTTGATTTCATCTGAAGACGTAAATGGGAATGGGAACCTTGATACAGGAGAAGACCTCAATGGCAACAGAATAATAGATATAGTGGAAGATATAAATGGCAACGGTGTCCTCGATACGGCAGAGGATACCAATAATAATGGAGTATTGGATCCGGGAGAGGATACAAACAACAACGGTATTCTTGACATAAATGAAGATGTCAATGGGAATGGCAAATTGGATGTCAATATCTCGGCTGATGCCATTGCCACTAAGTCAGCAACTACTGTAAATGGAGTTGCTACGGGAGAGCTTCGTTATGGTGTGAATTTTGTCGAAAGATTTCAGGTTCGACTGACTGCTGAGAGTGGAGGTGTAACGGACCAGGACGGTCAATATTTAGTCCTTCCTGCAAGAGACCCTAATACGGGATTTAATGTGACAAAACAATCGAAATTCATTACCAATATAAATATAGATACCACGAATCTTTCTGCGCCTTCAAACCTTGCAGGCACAGCCGTAAGTTCGAGCCAGATAGACCTTACATGGGATGACAACAGCACAAATGAAACTGCTTTTAGCATTGAAAGAAAAACAGGGAAATTTGGTACTTTTGAAGAAATTGCAACCGTTGTGTCCAATACTGTCTCCTATTCTGATACAGGACTTGAAGCAAATACTCCATACTATTATCGAGTGAGGGCTTTGGACCAGAGCACCAATACATTTTCAGCATTTTCACAGGAGATAAGTGTAACAACTCTCAATGAAGTTCCAGATGCGCCAACTAATCTTGAAGCGACTGCAATTTCAACGAATCAGATAAATCTTACATGGAATGATTGGAGTACAAATGAATCAGTTTTTGCCATTTTCCGCTCGACAGATGTTTCAGCCATTACTACAGAAATCGCTACCGTTGGAAAAAACATTGAGAGCTATTCTGACAACACTGTTACGAAAAATACCACCTACTATTACCAAGTTGTGGCAAGAAACAGCGCAGGAGATTCAAGTCGTACTAACATTGCAAGCGCCACTACGCCCGACACGAAACCGGTTGCTCCTACAGGATTAGCGGCTACAGTAAGCTTGTCATCAGGTGTTGAGATTACCCTGACATGGAACGACAATAGCGATAATGAAGTAGGATTTGTGATTGAAAGGGCTAAATTGGGAAGCACTTATACAGAGATTGCCTCTGTGGGCGCTGATGTATCAACTTATACTGATAATGATTCTGCGCTTGTGCCGGGAATTGTATATTATTACAGAGTTAGAGCTTTTGGCAGAGGTGCGCTTGATAACGGAGATGTAAATTCCTATTCAGATTATTCAGAAGAGATTTCAGTTGACACCTTAGTGGAGACGCAGACTCCAAATGCACCTACAAATCTTGCTGCTACATCATCTGCAAGCACACAGGTTGACCTCACTTGGGATGACAACAGCATAAATGAAACGGCATTTGCAATCTTCCGGGCAACAAACAGCACAGGGCCCTTTACAGAAATAGATACTACTAGCGCAAATGCTACATCTTATAGTGACACATCGGCATCTGCTGATACAACCTATTACTATAAGGTTGTAGCAAGAAATGCAGCAGGAGATTCATCAGCCACATCGGTCGTTTCCGTGACAACGCTCGATGT
Source organism: Candidatus Schekmanbacteria bacterium (assembly GCA_003695725.1). NCBI lineage: Bacteria > Candidatus Schekmaniibacteriota > Candidatus Schekmanbacteria bacterium. The sequence goes on along the minus strand of RFHX01000100.1, from coordinate 4,211 downwards.
CCAACCCGAAGCGCCATCGGGGTTAGCGGCTGCGACAGTGCTGGCAAATCGCTTAGAGATTGTTTTGACTTGGACAGACAACAGCAGTAATGAAGTGGGATTCTCAATCGAGATAGCAGAAGAGGGAACAGATGGAATCGGAAGCTATTCTGTAATCTATACAACAGAAGCCAACGCTACGACATACACGGATGATGATCCTGACCTTACACCGGGAAAAATTTACTATTATAGAATCAGAGCATTTTCAAAGGGTCCTATCTATTCAGTTTATTCAGAAGAGGTTTCTGTGCCGACGCTTTCTGTCAATGCTCCAACAAATCTCAATGTGACAACAGCAACAACAGCCGGTGTTGATATTAGCTGGACAGACAATAGCGGTAATGAAACAGGATTTGCAATAGAGATGAAATCAACTTCAAACGGCACCTTTACTGAAATTGCAATAGTACCGGCCAATACAACAAGCATAAGCGATTTCAATACAGGCCTTACTTCTGGAAAAACATATGTCTTCAGAGTAAGGGCATTCAGTGGCGGCGCTTATTCCGACTATACAAAAGAAGTTGCCGCAACAGCACAGTAAAAAAACTAATGATTTATGGGCTCTCATTTTAGTTGAGAGCCCTTTTTTTATTCAAAAATTTGAAGGATTGAGTTATTCTATTTTCATAAAATTTGTTAACATAAATTTTAGGAAAAGAGGGAATGCTTAGATATCTTACTGCCGGAGAATCCCACGGGAAACTTATCAATGCAATTCTTGAAGGTGTCCCTTCAGGCCTTAAAGTTACAGGAGAGGAAATAAACAATGAGCTTCGCCGCCGTCAGCAGGGTTACGGACGAGGCGGCAGAATGAAGATTGAGCGCGATGAAGTAGAGATTACAGCAGGTGTTAGATTCGGTATTACAACAGGTGCTCCCCTTTCGATGATAATCAGAAACAGGGATTGGGAAAACTGGAAGAGTAGAATGTCAATCCTTCCAAGAAGAGAAAAAGAGCCGCCTCTTACTCTTCCAAGGCCCGGCCATGCAGACCTTGCAGGAGGGCTAAAATATCTTGAAAAGGATATGCGCAACATACTTGAACGCTCGAGTGCACGGGAAACGGCTTGCAGGGTGGCAGTTGGTACAGTTGCGAGAAAACTTCTCAAGTGTTTCGATATTAGAATCATTAGCACAGTGCTTCAAATTGGCAATGTTAGAGCCGAGAATATTCCTACCAATCCTGCAGAAGTGTACAGGAAATCTGAAAAATCCGATGTGCGATGTGCAGACAGCAAAGCAGCAGAAAAGATGCGCAGTGCAATCGATGAAGCCAAGAAGAATGGGGATTCTTTGGGAGGTGTTTTTCAGATAATAGTGACGAATCCACCTCCCGGACTTGGAAATTCATTCCAATGGGATAAAAAGCTCGATGCTCGCCTTGCCTTCGCGCTTATGAGTATTCAGGCCATAAAAGGAGTTGAAATTGGAGCCGGATTTAAATGCGCAGAGCTTCCCGGTTCAAAGGTCCATGATGAAATTTTTTATAGAAAACCCCGTTCTTCATCATTGAGGGGAAGAAAAACAGGCGGTTTTTACAGGCGCACCAATAATGCAGGAGGAATAGAGGGAGGCATAAGTAATGGTGAAAACATAATAGTCAATGCAGTAATGAAGCCGATACCTACACTTGTCAAATCGCTTCGTTCAGTTGATTTGGAAACTGCCAAGACGGCGCGTGCAGCAGTTGAGCGTTCCGATGTTTGTGCTGTACCTGCCGCATCAGTGGTTGGTGAGGCAGTCGTTGCCTATGAAATTGCCAATGCCTTTTTGGAGAAATTTGGCGGAGATAGTTTGACTGAAATAAAAAAGAATTTTAAATTATATATAGAGGCAGTAAATAGGTATATGCAGAAATAGAGGTGATAATGTTGAGAAATGTAACTATTTTTCTTGTGGCTTTAATTTTTGTGCTTTTGCCGGTAGGCAGAAGTCATAGTGCCACAATTTATAAATACACCGATGAAAACGGCGTCATTCATATCGTCGATTCGCCTGAAAAGATTCCACCAAGTCTTGAGGAAAAGGTGGAAAAGACAAAAATAAGCTCAAAGCCGAAGGAAGAAGAAAAGGATTATAAAAGTGTATTTGATGAAGAGATAGAAAAGAGCGCTGAAGAAGCAGAAGCAGAGAAAAAAAAGAAAGAAGAAGAAATAAAGGAGTGGGATGAAAAGAAGAATAAGCTGTTAGCTGAACTTTCGGAAGCTGAAGAAAAGGTAAAGAGAGCAGAAGCCTTCAGATTGAGAACGGTTTCATCTTATTCAAGAAAAAATTATACAAACGCTGACCGAAAAATGGCGCAGAAACAACTTGAAGTTGCAAAAGAGAATTATGAAAAGGTAAAACAAAGATGGGAAGAATTTAAAGAATCTGCAAGGACTGATGCTCCCTATGAGTGGTGGAGAGAAAACTTTTTTTGATTTTTCTATATAGGCATATTTTTTTTCCCATCCATTGAACGATTTTAAATTTCAAAAATCTTTGGAATATCTTTTGTCAATATTTGAGGTTTTCCTTTCTTTATCAAAATCATATCTTCTATTCTGACACCGAATTTTTTTGGAAAATAAAGCCCCGGTTCAATTGTGAAAACCATACCTTCCCCTATTCTTTCCTTCATCCCTCGTGAGAGGACAGGTTTTTCGTGAACATCAAGCCCTACACCATGGCCAAGGCCATGACCAAAAAATTCTCCAACATTCTGTTTTTCAAAAAAATCTCTTGCCGCTTTGTCTATAGCGCCTGTTGTTTTACCTTCTTCTATTTTTTCAAATGCCAGAGCTTGCGCTTCATATACGAGCTTATAAATTCTTTTTTCTTTTTCCCCTGCCTTTCCGACACAAAAAGTGCGAGTAATATCAGAATTATATCCTTTATAAATGCAGCCGAAATCGACTGTTACAATGTTGCCCTTTTTAATTTTTTTTCTGCTTGCTACGCCATGTGGCATTGAGGAGCGATACCCTGATGCCACTATAAAATCAAAAGCTCCTTTTTCTGCGCCAAAGCGCCTCATTTGAAATTCAAGCTCAAGAGCAATATCTCTTTCTTCTACTCCTTCTTTGATAAGAGGAAGGATTTCTTTTAGTGCCTTGGCTGAAATCTTTATTGCCTCTTTAATCAATTTGACTTCTTCATTGTCTTTGAAGCAGCGAAGACTTTCTATTAATCCCTTGGAATGCGTCAACTTAATTGGTTTTAAGTCTTTTTTTAATCTCTTGAACAAATCAATCTGCATATGTTCAGCTTCGATTGCAAGTTCATCAATTTTATTTTTTTTACATATATCAAGAATGACGGAATTTGCGTTTCTGTATTCTATTATTTCTGATGCTTTAACCTGTTTTTTTGCCTGGGTTGTGTATCTGAAATCGGTGAGAAAGTAAGATTTTTTCGATGATACGATAATCATCGCAGAAGTGCCTGTAAAACCTGATAGATAGCGTATATTGTTTAGATTTGTCACAAGAAGAGCGGGAATATTTTTTTCCTTTAAAATGTGTTGGAGTTTTGAGAGTCGTGCGACAGAGAAAGTATCAGTCACTTTTTTATTATTTCTTTTGCTTGCTGTTAGTTTTTAGGAAATCTATTCCTGCCATCAGGGCAAAAACATAGCTCTTTGTGCCAAATCCTGAAATAGTTCCTATGGCAATATCTGAAATCAGAGATTTTCTTCTGAATTCTTCCCGTGCATAGATATTTGAAATATGAACTTCGATAATTGGCGTATTTGCTGCAATCAGAGCATCCCTTAAGCTTACCGATGTATGTGTAAGCCCGCCGGGATTTATAATAATGAGATCAACCTTTTTGTAAAGCCGCTGTATAAGGTCTATGATTTCACCTTCATAGTTGGATTGAAAAAATTTGATTGATACATTGGCTTTTTTTGCCACAGTCTCAAGGCTTTTATTGACTGATGTAAGAGTGGTTTTCCCATAGATTTCTGGTTCTCTTACACCAAGCATATTTAGGTTGGGGCCATGTATTACAAGCACAGTTGGCATATAGGTATTCTCCTTAAAATATTTTATTATATTACCAAATATCTCTTTTTTCTGTCAAACTTTGCAAAAAATGGTAATGTCAATTTTTTTTATATTTACTATCAACAAATTCACTATTTTATCAATCACTGCAAGTGTGAAATCTTTCCCGCTTTTCCC
>RFHX01000099.1 GCA_003695725.1 Candidatus Schekmanbacteria bacterium | reverse complement strand
AATTATTTCATTTATCTGAGTATCCTATCATTCTTGAATTAAGATTGATTTATTTTGAAAAATATAATATTTTTTAAAAAAATTTTGGAGGAGATAAAATGTCTAATGAAATAGAGCTCAAAGAAGATAACTTTGAATCAGAAGTTTTGAAATCAGATATTCCAGTCCTTGTAGATTTTTGGGCTACTTGGTGCGGTCCCTGTAAAATGATTGCTCCTGTTGTTGCAGAAATAGCTGATGAACTATCAGGTAAGTTGAAAGTTGGTAAAGTAAATGTTGACGAGAATCAATCTTTAGCAGCCAATTTCGGCATAAGAAGCATCCCAACGCTCATTCTATTCAAAAATGGTGAATCAGTAGAACAAATTATTGGCGCTCAGCCCAAAAATGCAATTCTTGAAGTAATAAACAAGCACCTTTAGATTCTTCTAAAGGTGCTTTTACCTATGCCAATTTTCCTCAGGTTCCTATCTGCCATGAATTGAGATATGCTTTTTGCTCAGGAGTAAGCTTATCAATTTTTATTCCCATAGAACGAAGTTTCAAGGTGGCTATCTCTCTGTCAATCTTCTCAGGGATTTGATAGACCTTTTTTTCAAGTTTATTTGCATTCTTAATAAGGTATTCAACACCAAGTGACTGATTGGCAAAACTCATATCCATTACGCTTGAAGGATGTCCTTCTGCAGCTGCAAGATTTATAAGCCGTCCTTCTCCGAGGATATTTATTCTTCTTCCATCTTTAAGTGTATATTCTTCAATATAGGGCCTTACAGTCCTTTTCTTCTTTTTCATCTTTTCCAACGCTTCAATGTTGATTTCAATATTGAAATGTCCAGAATTTGCCACAATAGCTCCATCCTTCATAACTTTGAAATGCTTTTCATCGATGACATGCATATCACCTGTAAGTGTAAGGAAAAAATCACCTATTTTAGCGGCTTCAGTCATCGGCATAACATCAAAACCGTCCATAACGGCTTCCAATGCTTTTACAGAATCAACCTCAGTAACTATAACTCTTGCACCCATGCCTCTTGCCCTCATTGCTACTCCTCGTCCGCACCATCCATAGCCGGCTACAACAAATTTCGACCCAGATAATAACCTATTTGTCGCTCGCAGGACACCGTCAAGGGTACTTTGGCCTGTGCCGTAGCGATTATCAAAGAAATGTTTTGTCATCGCGTCATTTACTGAAAGTATTGGATATTGAAGAACCTTGTTTTTAGCCATACTTTTTAGACGAATAACTCCTGTTGTAGTTTCCTCAGTACCTCCTATGATGTTGCCAATCAAATTTTTTCTTTTTGAATGGACTTCGGAAACAAGATCTGCACCGTCGTCCATAGTTATTTCTGGTTTAGCATCAAGGACGCTGTTGATATGGCTATAATATGTCTTCTTGTTTTCCCCTTTAATTGCAAAAACAGGTATCTTGTGCGTCTTAACCAATGCTGCTGCAACATCATCCTGAGTACTTAAGGGATTTGATGCACACAGATGAGGATTTGCTCCTCCAGCTTTGAGTGTTATCATAAGGACTGCTGTCTCTGTTGTTACATGCAAACAGGCGGCAATATTAATCCCTTTCAAAGGTTTTTGTTTTGAGAATCGCTCCTTTATCTGCTTTAAAACCGGCATTGTTTGAAATGCCCATTCGATTCTCAAATCCCCCTCTTTTGCAAGCTTTAGGTCTTTTACATCATACTTCAATAGTTTCCTCCTTTTTTAAATAAAATCATTGACACCAAAATTATTTCAATTTTTCGGCCAAATCAGTTTTCTCCCAAGTGAAACCGTCTTCCTCTCTTCCGAAATGTCCATATGCCGCTGTTTTTTTATAAATTGGCCTTCTCAAATCAAGATGTTTTATTATTCCAGCAGGAGTAAGATCAACATTTTTAAGAAGCAGTTTGACCAATTCATTGGAAGGCATTTTACCTGTGCCGAATGTATCTATCATCACAGAAACAGGCTCAGCCACACCAATAGCATAAGCAAGCTGAACTTCACAAGCATCTGCAAGTCCAGCGGCAACGATATTTTTTGCAAGATAACGAGCCATATAAGATGCCGACCGGTCAACCTTCGAAGGGTCTTTCCCGGAGAAAGCTCCTCCCCCATGATGACCTTTTCCGCCATAAGTATCAACAATTATCTTTCTTCCTGTCAAACCGCAGTCTCCCATCGGTCCTCCAATTACGAATCTTCCCGTAGGATTGACATAAATCTTTGTTTCCTTTTCGTTAAAAAATTCAGCCGGCACAACTGGTTTAATGACCTTTTCAACAATGTAGGGTTTCATCTCTGTAGCTGTAATCTCAGGGCTATGCTGTGATGAAACGACAATTGTATCTATTCGTTTTGGGCGATCATTTTCATATTCAATTGTTACCTGCGTTTTCCCATCAGGTCTCAAAAAATCGAGCTCTCCGGATTTGCGCGTCTTCGAAAGTTGCAATGCAAGCTTTTGGGCAAGCATTATTGGCATTGGCATCAATTCTGGAGTTTCATTGCAGGCATATCCAAACATTAAACCTTGGTCGCCAGCGCCCTGTTTATGGCCCTCTGTTTCATTGACTCCCATTGCTATGTCAGGAGACTGTTTGTCTATGGAAGTAATAACCGCACAGGTATCACAGTCGAATCCATATTTTGCTCTGTCATATCCAATCTCTCTTATTGTTTCTCTCACAAGAGCCGGTATGTCAACAGTGCAATTTGCTGTAATCTCTCCTGCTACCATAACAATACCAGTTGTAACGAGAGTTTCGCAGGCAACTCTGCAATTGGGATCTTGACTGATAAAACTATCAAGAACGGCATCAGAGATTTGATCGGCTATTTTGTCAGGATGACCTTCTGTCACCGATTCAGAAGTAAATAAATAAGAATTGTTGCTCACTTTTTTCCTCCACTGCAAATGTTAATGGTTAATCTTAATCATTTTTTCATTCAATTGAAAAAAATTCTTCGGGATATTTATCCAAAATTATAGAATCAATGTATTTTCTTATACTATCTGCCGTATCCATAGTCAAAATTTTTGATACTATCTCTTTGGCATCTGATAGATTTGAATTTCTGACTATTCTTTTAATATCAAGAATTGACCTAGGATTGGTACTCAATTCATCAATTTCGAAACCAAGGAGTAAAAAGGCATAAATCGGTTCTGCAGACATTTCACCACAAAGACAAACTGGAATCTTATATCTATGGGCAGAAAATACTATTGTATCCAAAAGTCTCAAAATAGCAGGATGAAGAGGGTCATATAAATATGCCACCTTTTCGTTTACCCTGTCTATTGCAAGGCAATATTGTATCAAATCATTCGTTCCAATGCTGAAGAAATCGACTTCTCTTGCGAAAAAATCTGCCATTATAGCCGCTGTCGGAACTTCTATCATTATTCCAAGTTTGATATTTTCATCAAAAGCAATACCTTCCTCTTTGAGCTCTTCTTTACATTCTTCAAGTATACTCTTTGCCCTTTTCAATTCCTGAATACCGGAAATCATAGGATACAAAATTTTCAAATTTCCATAAGCGCTAGCTCTTAAAATCGCTCTAATTTGAGTTTTAAATACATCAACCTTTTCCAAGCAAAAACGGATTGCCCTCAATCCCATAGCTGGATTTAATTCCTCTGCCATATCCATCTGAGAAATAAATTTATCTCCTCCTAAATCAAAGGTCCTGATAGTGACCGGCTTAGGATTCATCCTTTCGGCAATTTTCCTGTAATTTTCAAACTGCTCTTCCTCCTGAGGCATTGTTTTTCTGTTCATAAATAAATACTCTGTTCTATAGAGTCCTATTCCATCACCTCCATATGTTTCTACGGCATTTACCTCATCGGGAAGTTCTATATTTGCAAGTATTTTCAACTTATAACCGTCCAAGGTTTCAGCAGGCAAATCTTTTAATGAAAAAAGTAGTTTCCTTGAATCTTCATATTTCTTCTTTTTATATTCATATTCATTTAATGTTTCTGCATCAGGATTGATGATTACTATGCCGGAGTTGCCATCAATGATTACTGTATCCCCAGTTGCAACCTGATCTGTAATATTTTGAAGGCCTACAACTGCCGGTATTTCAAGACTCCTTGCCATAATAGCGGTGTGGCTTGTTTTGCCTCCTACATCTGTTGCAAAACCAAGAATGATTTCCTTGTTGATCAATGCCGTATCAGAAGGAGCAAGGTCATGGGCGATAACAACTACTTTTTCCTTAATTTCAGTAATCTGAATATGACTTTTCCCTAAAAGATTATTGAGAATCCTTCTTCTTACATTTTCTATGTCAGACCTTCTTTCTGAAAGATATTCATCATCAATTTCATCGTATGCCCGAATAACACCTTTTATAACTTCATCGAAAGCTGCTTCACAATTAATTCTTTCTTCTTTAATCTTTCGGAATGTCTTTTCTCGAATATCGTCATCTTTCAACATCATAATTTTTGCGTCAAAAATGTAAGATTGGCTTTCTCCGACTTTTTCTTTAACCTGCGACCTTATTCTCTCCAGTTGTTTCACTGCTTCGTTTACAGCCTTGTCAAATCTTTCATATTCCGCTTGAATTTCAGAATCCTCTATTTCCATATGAGGGACATGTTCAATTTCCCGATTAAGGATAAAAGCATTCCCTATCACAATGCCTGATGCAACTGGAATTCCTACCAATCTTTTTGTCTTCTTCATTTTTCAACTCTAATTCAATTTTAAAAGCCTTTTTTTATTTTGAGGTTAAATCACAACTCATAACTATTCCTCACCAAATTTATTAAAAACAAGCTCTTCAATGGCTTCAAGCGCTTTATCAGCATCAGGGCCCTTTGCATAAACAACAATCTTATTACCCTTCGCCGCAGCCAGCATCATAATGCCCATAATACTTTTCCCATTTACTACCTTACCATCTTTTTCAATTTCAATCTTTGACTCAAATCTATTCGTCAACTGGACTAATGTAGCCGCCGCACGGGCATGCAATCCCAATTTGTTGGAAATCGTTAACTCAATTGATTTCTTATCCAAAATAACCCTCCATTAAAGCGGAAATATATAAGCATACATAATGCAACCAAACATCACAATAAAGATAACAGCTGTTGTCGTTAGCCTTTTCAAAAATAATACAAAGCACAGATTAACTATTCCAAAAGCAATAAGAATATTTACGAAAAAACTATGGCCTACAAGCATAAAATTTTTATTAATCTCCAAAAGAGGAATGACAGCGCCAAGGATTAAAGCCATTATATTTTTTAACCTATTGATTAAAGTATATAGATTTAACCTACTGATTTTATTAATTATATCTTTGCCATATTTATACCCAATGAAGGTGGCGTAAAATCTAAAAACAATGCTGATTATACCATAAACTCCCAGGAAAATTATAGGGGCATACGATATATTTGCAAGTGCGGCAAATATTGCAACAGCAGATATGACAGGCCTCAATGTTGACCAAAAGAGGGAGTCGCCAATTGCGCCGAATGGTCCCATAAGAGAAGCTTTAATTGCTTCAGGATTGAATGAAGATGTGCCCTGAATTGCCAACTCCTCTTCATATTTCATAACTGCACCTGCTATAGCAGGTGCGAAATAGGGATTAGTATTAAAAAAATCAGCATATTTTAAAAGACTTTTAGTAAACAATTCCTTATCTTTATAAATTTTACTCAAAGTTCCTCTAATCATAAATAAGAAGCCAAGTCCCTGCATTTTGTTAAAATTCCAGCAGGCTTGAACGAAAAAAGACCTCAAAGCTATTCCAATTAAGTCAAAAATAGAAATTTTCACTATCTCTGCCATATTCACAAGATATAATAAATAATAACAATCACCATTTGTATAATTACGCCTGTCGCAAACAAAAAATAATATTTCCTATTTAAAAGCTCTCCCAATACCGCAGAAATACCAGCCAACGGCAGTATCTTAAAAAAAATCTCAAATGAAAACATAATTTTTCTAGGCAAATGAGGTATCACAATAGAAAAAAGATTTGTAAGAAAAAAAGCGGATATACACAAAAAAACAAAATTTTTAATGAAAAAGAAGAGTGTTCCTCCTAAATTTGCAACTCCTATTGACGATGTGTCTCCTTCAGCAATTCTGTTGCGGGCAAAAACAAACCAAAGATAATTTTTCTTCCGTACAAATGTATCAATCTTCTCCTCAATCCACATCAGCGGTAATACAGAAATAAAAACAATTCCACATACAGCTTCAGCACTATAAATGGACAGTTGAGGCAGTTTTTCACCTACAACCGAAACAATACAAATTAGTAGAGATGCCAATGAGGAGTTAGGCACAATTGCTGCACCAATCTGTAATGCCGGAAGCCACAATAACTGGACAGCGATTCCAATCTTCAAACCAAGCAAAAAATCTCCTAAAAGATATCCGATGATAGGAGATGCCACAATCGGTTGCGAAATCATTACCTGGACTATTGCAGTTCTGTCTAAAGCAATTAGACTCGCTATTAAAACAGCCAATATTATCTCAAAGAACATTTTAAATTAGGATTAAAGTTGGAATCGGATTAATGAAAAAAATTTTTTTTATTCAAAAGACTTTCAGCATTTTTTGGCTTTTCGCCCGGAACTGCCTGAATATTAATGACAATACCTTTCAAGATCAGTTTTTTCAACATATCTATTTCCTGATCATTCAAAAAAACAGTCTCTGAGAGGCGCCTATCTCTGTCTACCGAACGCAAACCTCCAATATTCAATTCATTAATAATAAAACCACTTTCAACAAGCTCAAATACATCAGAAATATTAGAAAAAAGAAATATGGCTCGTTTGTCCTCCTCTTCCAAATGGGAAGCAGTTGGAGGAACTGAATCTATCTTTAAAAAGAGCGCTCTAATTTCCGGCGGAACTGCAAATTCAAATATTTTTCTCTGCATTTCATCTTCAGCAATTTGGTTATTTGCCACGACAATTGTATCTATTCCTAATACTTTAGCCCATCCTTCAGTGACTTGACCATGAATCAAACGGTCATCTATTCTATAAAATAGCAATCCCATCAGCGATATTTCCCCTCTATTCACCCTTCTCATCTTTTTTTTGATTCAGTATCTCTGATGCAACTATGATATGTTTTTTACCATAAATTTTACAAAAAGATATCAACTTACTGAGTGAATTTTTCTCTCTTTCAGAAAAAAATTTAATCAACATTGGAAGATTGACGCCGGTTATTACCTCTACCTTGTTGTCTTCCATAAATGACAGGCTCAAATTAGAAGGGGTTCCTCCAAACATATCAGTAAAAACAAGAATCCCCTCTCCTTTCCCAACTTCTTTCATAGCTTTAGTTATTTTTTCAACAATAACCTCTTCGCTGTCATCCAATTTAATTCCTATTGGAACAACATTTTCCTGTCTTCCGAGAATCATTTCTGCCGACTTCAATAATTCAGAAGCCAAATTTCCATGAGTAACTATTATCGCTCCAACCACCTGATTCCACCTCTCAAAAGCGTATAAATTTAATTAATTTTGCTTTCCTCTATCATTTTATTTAAAAGTTTTCTATTAAGTTCTTCCGCAGGATGATACCCCATTCTTTTCAACAGATAATTTCTTGCCGCTATCTCAATTATCATAGACATATTTCTTCCCGGACCTACAGGGATTAGCACCTTAGGAAGTTTAACACCCAATATCTCTGCTTTAATTTCATCGAGACCTACTCTATCATATTCTTTCTTCTGGTCCCATTCTTCAAGCTCAATTACAAGCTCTACTTTTTTCTTGTCCCGAATTGAAGTAACACCGAAAAGGTCTTTAATGTTTATTATTCCAAGCCCCCGTATTTCCATATGATAGCGAATACTTTCAGGACTTGCCCCTATGAGCGTCATTGGTGTATTTTTTTTAATCTCTACAACATCGTCAGATACCAATCTATGTCCCTTCTCAACGAGGTCGAGGACTATTTCACTTTTCCCGACTCCACTTTTCCCTAAAATTAATACTCCTACACCAAATACATCTACCAAAACACCGTGCATCGTAATACTTTCTGAAAGCATCCCGGCTAAATAATCGAGAATAACAGATATCAGATAAGAGCTTTGCTCCTTGGCAACCATTATTGGAGTGCTGTATTTCTCACCAAGCTCAACCATATGTGGAGGAAGTTTATTTTCATTTGATACTACGATACAGGGAAGTCCCAGTTTGAGTAGCCTTTCAACTGCCTTACTTGCCTCATCTTCGGAAAGTGTTGAAAGATAAGATATTTCTGTATTACCGAAAATACTTATAGTCTCTGATTTAACGCTGTCCAAGAAACCAGCAAGGGCTAATCCGGGTTTCTGAACCTGCGAATTGGAAATTTTGTTCTCAAATCCCTTTTTTGAAGTCAATAGTGAGATCGAAAGACTATTTTTGATCTCTTCAAAAAACTGTCGGACATTAATTTTTTTTTTCATCCGAACTCAGTTAAATTTAGAATCAGCCTCGACAAGAAGCGAATAGATTGCAGCCCTGTTTTTAGCTTTCATCAAATCATCACGAACTTTCTCGTCATTTAGAAGACGAGAAAGGCGGGCAAGAGCTTTAAGGTGTAAGCCGACAGAGTTTTCAGGACCTACAAGGAGAAAAAAGAGATGTACAGGCTTCCCATCCATTGAGTTAAAGTCAATCCCTTCATTCGACCTTCCCACCACCAAAAGCTCATCGTCTATGCTTGAAATCTTTCCATGAGGAATTGCTATGCCATCTCCTATTCCTGTGCTTCCTAATTCTTCCCTTGCTTCAAGTATTTTTACTATATCCAAAGGATTTTCTTTGAGATTGAAAGTCTTCACTAAATGTTCAGCCAATTCTCTCAGAACTTCAGATTTTGTCTTTGATTGAAGATTATCGATTACAACATCTTCACTCAACATATTCAATATTTTCATATCACTTTACCCTTATTAGATAATAAACTGAATTTAAACAAAAATTCAGCTCTTTTCAACAATCGATTCTGAGCTTTTCTTTTCTGATGTCTCTTTCTTTTTAGATGAATGATATCTTGCCTTTCTTTTCTTAAGCTGGGTCTCAATCTTTTCAACACACTGGTCGATAGATACATACATATCATTAGTCTCTGATTTACCTATCATTATCTGATCATCTACATGGACCGTAATTTCAGCAAATTGCCTGTATTTCTGTACTGATAGGACAACTGATGCGTTTAGTATATTATCAGTATATTTCTTTAATTTTTCTAACTTTTTGTTGACATGATTTTTCAATGCCTCAGTAAGTTCAATTTGTCTTCCTTGTATTTTTACCTGCATCTTTTCTCCTAAATTTTTTAATTTATCAAACTATCTTCTTTCTTTTACTGGAAGGTAAGAAATTTAGCTCTTCTCTATATTTTGCGACAGTTCTTCTAGCGACGAATATATTATCTTTTGCCAAAATCTGAACAATTTTTTCATCGCTGTAAGGTTTAGTCTTATCTTCAGATTGAATGATGTTTCTTATTCTTTCCTTAATGCTTTCAGAGGAAATAGAATCGCCATTGTTCGCAACTATCCCACTTGAAAAGAAAAATTTCAACTCAAAAATTCCATGGGGAGTATGCATATATTTATTGCTTGTGACTCTGCTTACAGTGCATTCATGGAGGTCAACATCATCCGCAATTTCCTTTAGTATCATTGGTTTTAAATGGGATATCCCTTTCTCAAAAAAGGGTCTCTGCTTTTCAACTATGCTCTTTGCAACTTTATAAATCGTTCTCTGTCTCTGCTGAATAGTCTTCAAAAGCCATAATGCTGAACGCATCTTTTGTTCGATATATTCTTTAGTCTCATCATCATGCAACTTCATCTTTGAAATCATCTTTTTATAGGATTGGCTTATCCTTATATTATTTAAACCTTCTTCATTGAGATAAACAACAAAATCATCATCAACCTTTACTACATAAACATCTGGGATAATATATCTAATTTCATCGCCGCCAAAGTTTCTTGCCGGTTTCGGGTCGAGTTCTCTTATTACTTTCAATGCCTTCTTAACCTCACCTTCTGAAATGCCTGTTGACTCTGATATTCTTCTGATATTCAGTGTAGTTAGTTCATCCATATGATTCTTCAAAATTTCATATGCCGGTGAATCCTTCATCCCTCGATTTTCAAGCTGGATCATCAAGCATTGTTGAAGATTCTCAGCGGCAACTCCCTCTGGCACGAAATCCCTGAATAAGCGATGAACTGATCTTAATCTATCCAAATCTATCTCATATCGTTGCGCCATCTCTTCCAAACTCATCGAAAGAAGACCATTTTCATTTATGTTTCCAATTATCAAACTTCCTATTTTACTTTCCTCATCATTGGAAACTACTAAGGCAAGCTGCTTGTGAAGATGCTCGCTAAGAGTCTCCTTTGCAGCTATCATATTTTCAAGATTAGGTGCCTCCTCAGAAAAATCAGAACTTAGGTTATATCCTGCATTTTCCTGATAGGATTGGAGAAATTCCTCCCAGTTGACTTCTTTTAAAGGTTCAGAATTATCACCATTGCGGCTTCCGTCTTCAGCCCCTTTTTCAGCTGGTGAAGCATTAGTTAAATCAATGGATGGAATATCTTCTGAAACAGGTTCAGGTACTTCTTCCAATAAAGGGTTATCAAGCAATTTCTCTTTAATTGTCTGCTGGAGCTCAAGGCGGGACAGCGTTAAGAGCTGAATTGCCTGTCTCAGCTCTGTCGTCATTACAAGTTTTTGTGTTTGTTTTAATTGTAACTTGACTTCATATGCCATTTTTTCTCATCAATTTAGAAGTTCAAAGTTATTACCTAAATAAACCTTTCTTACATTTTCGTTCTTTGCAATTGTTTCAGGTGTTCCATGTTCAATTACTTTTCCCTCGCTTATAATATATGCACGATCTGTTATTTTTAAAGTTTCTCTTACATTATGATCGGTAATAATGATCCCAATTCCTCTATTTTTTAATAAGTTAATAATTTGCTGAATTTCATCAACTGCCTTTGGTTCAATGCCCGCAAAGGGTTCATCGAGGAGAATAAAATCAGGATTGGTTATCAAAGTTCTTGTAATCTCCAATCTTCGTCTTTCTCCCCCTGAAAGGGTATATGCTTTATTTTTCGCCAAATGGGTTAGACCAAGCTCTTCAAGTAATTCTTTTAATCGTTTTTTTCCATTCTTTTGTGAAATATTCTGCATCTCTAAGATTGCTTTAAAATTTTCCTCAACAGTAAGTTTCCTAAAAACTGATGATTCTTGAGGCAAATAGGCAATGCCTTTTCTTGCCCTCATATACATCGGCAAATTTACGATATTTTCATTATTTAAAATTATTTCTCCACTTTCAGGAGTAATCATTCCAACTACCATATAGAATGTAGTTGTCTTACCAGCCCCGTTTGGGCCAAGAAGTCCCACTACTTCTCCATCAAATACTTCCATAGAAACATTATCCACTACACGGCGATTACCATATGTTTTGCTTACTGATACAATTTTTAACGATTTATTCATTACTTTTTTTCTCTTTCTTTTGAAATAACTACTTAAAAGCTATTTTCCCTTTTTCTCTTTTTTATTAAATGTCTTCGGCTCAATTTTTACTTTTGCAGAATTCACAACAATTCTATCTTGGTCAAGGTGTAAACTTATACTGCTTCCTTTCAAAACATTGTTCTTTTGCCAGACAAGAGGATTCCCTTCAAGCACTATTTCCTGTGTTTTATCGAAATAAGTTCCTTTTTCTGCTACAGCGTTTTTATCTCCTTGATTTACTTTTACATTCCCAAGAGCAACAATCTTGCTTATTTTTTTATTGGATTTGTCCAAATAAATATCCATTCTATCAGCCCATAGAGTTGTGTCTCCTCTTGTTGCCTTAACATTTCCATAAAATATGATAAGGTCTTTCTTATTATATGCTTCCATTCTATCTGAAGTAATATTTATAGGAATATCTTTTCCGCCGCCTTTACTAAGAATATCAGCAAGTCCATTTCGTGCTTCACTCTTCTGCGCTGTCAAGAGAATCAACAAAAGAAAAACTCCTAAAATACCAATTATCCGTCTCATAATTTTCTCATTTTTTTTTAGAATTATAATACAAACTTTTTTTAAATAAAACCATCCTTTGTCATTTTGTTTACTGTAGAGGGGACAACCATTAGTTTCACTTTTGACAGCAGCTCTATTTTTTCTTCCTTTAGGTTTGCCCTCAACCCATAACCCTCGATTCTAAAATCATTGCCAAAAAGCTTTACCTTGCCCTTTGCCGTGATATCTCCATCCATTCCATTCCACTGTAAATCTTCACTTACAAAATTCATTCCATTGGTAAATATGGCTTTAACAGGTTTTGTACAGATTATGTTGGCATCACCCAATCCCATTGTTAAATCCGAATTAACATCGGCTGTTACTACTGCTTCATCACCTGAAACTATTACCTTTTTACCCTTTTCATAAGTATATACCAATTTAAACTTTGTTAATATTCCCTTCCCTTTATCCTGAAAAAAATCTGCCCTTTGTGCCGTTAATGCAAATTTCGAAGCTCCTGTCGATGCTTGAGAAAAATTTAAGGGTTTGATGCTCACTGTAGGTACTTCTTCTGCCATTTTTTCAACTTCTTTATTTGCTATGGAATCTTCATCACTTTTATTTCCGGACAAATAGAGATTGAGGAGTATTCCTGCCAATACTATTACAAATATAGTAAGCAGAGGATATCTTATTTTATATAAAATTTTCTTTGGCATATCACATATCTCTATTTGCTATTTTACTCTTATGCTTCATATCGCTCCATAATCATTGACCATCTTCCTTGGGTCTTTAAAATCAAATCTACAACTTCTCTTACTGCACCATTGCCTCCGCAATTCTGTGTTATCAGATGCGCTGATTCCTTGACCTCATCAACAGCATCCCTTACTGCAATTGAAAATCCGCATCTTCTCATTACTGGGATATCAGGCAAATCATCGCCAACATATGCCGTTTCTTCATCCTTATAGCCATAGCGTCTCAAAATATCCTCGTATGCCTCAATTTTTCTGAGAGCTTTCTGATAGTGTTTGTCGATGCCAAGCTCTTTGACTCTCGCAGAAAGGATTTTTGAAGCCCTCCCACTAATCACTGCAATATCCATTCCTGCTCTTTTTGCCAGTTTAATTCCATGCCCATCTCTTACATTGAATTCCTTGATTTCTTCACCATTGCTTGAATAGATTATTTTTCCATCAGTCATTACTCCATCTATATCAAAAATAATAATCTTAATTCTTTTTATTCTATTTATTAAACTTTCTTTCATAACTTTAAATTCCCTATACGATTCCAGACTTTAAAATATCATGCAGATGAATTACTCCGTCTATTCTCTTTTTGTCAGGAGAAACAATGAGCGATGTAATTGAATGTTTTTCCATCAAATGAAGAGCTTCAACGACCAGAGCGTCCTCAGTAATTGTTTTTGGATTCTTGGTCATCAGCTCACAAGTTCTTTTATCCAAAAAATTGCCATATTTTTCGATTATTCTTCTTAAATCACCATCAGTTATAATTCCTGTAAGCTCCTTATTTGAATTCTCTATCACGATAAAACCAAGTTTTTTTGATGTCATTTCCACCAATGCATCCCTCATTAGTGTTTCTTCTTCAACAAGAGGAATTTCACTGCCTTGATGCATTAAATCCTTAACACGAAGAATGAGCTTTTTCCCTAAACTACCACCAGGATGAAGCATTGCAAAGTCTTCCTTCTTAAAGCCTCTTTTTTCAAGCAGTGCTATGGCAATGGCATCTCCCATAGCAAGAGCGGCAGTGGTGCTTGCTGTTGGCGCAAGCCCCAAAGGACATGCTTCCCTCTTTACACCTGTATTTATCACAACAGTGCTTGCTTTTGCCAATGCAGAATTTTCATTTCCTGTAAGAGAAATCAAATCAATACCCAGTCGTTTGATTACAGGAATTATCTCATTCAATTCCTTTGTTTCTCCGCTGTTTGATAATGCCAACACAACATCTTCCTTCGTAATCATTCCAATATCGCCATGCATTCCTTCTGCAGGATGAAGAAAAAAGGCAGGAGTCCCTGTGCTAGCAAGAGTTGCCGCTATCTTATTGCCTATCCATCCTGATTTGCCCATACCTGTAACCACAACACGCCCCTTGCACTTATAAATGATCTCAACGGCTTTTGTGAAGGAATCATCGATTCTATCAATAAGCCCCATTACTGCCTCTGCTTCTATCCTTAAAACCTCTTTCCCTTTCTCTATACAATCATTCTTTGTCAATTTGTTATCCTCAGTTTTAATACCAAACCTCAAATTATATTATCTATTATATTCATTATACTAAATGATTAAATTTTCTCTTTACGAAACAATATGTTAATATCCTAAAAAAGCATTTACAAATCTAAAATGATATGACTGAAAGATATCAAAAAAAAGAGGAATTGTCTTTATTTTTTAGAAATTATTTTAGCGGAGTTTTCTCATTTGCTCTCTTGAATTGGAAAAATCCATTTTCACTCCAAAAGAATCAAATCTCCATTAGAAAACTTCTCTATTTTGCCTGAAAGTGTCTTTATATAAATACAACCTTTCTCATCTACCTTTTCTGCTACACCTTCGATTTCTACTTCCCTGTCAACAAGTTTCACTTTTTTATTTATACACCTCAAACTTCCCCTGTATTTCTCATATAAATTCTTTACATTTTTTATTGCCAATTCTCTGTAAAAAAACCAAAATGAATCAACTAATTGTCCTGCAACTTCCCAAATCTCTTTCTTTATGCCATATGAAAGCATCAAGGAAGTAGGCGGATGTAAATAACCTTTTTCAAAGGAGGATGTATT
>RFHX01000098.1 GCA_003695725.1 Candidatus Schekmanbacteria bacterium | reverse complement strand
AAGGCGGGCCATCGGAGGTATGGCTCTGCACCGAGTTTTTCTGCAGGCAACCAGAGTCTGGAAGCATCGGCAGCAATCGACGTCTTTTTTGAAGTAAAACTCCACGATGCCTTCCGTTGCAAGTGCAACCAGATAGGGGGATCAAGGAACCAGTTTTCGATCGCTAAGCCACGAAAAATAAAATGCTTGCCTTTATCTGGCCTTTCAATTATTTTTGTTTCAGTAATTGCCTCTAATAACGGGAGAGAACCATGTCATCTTCAGCAATCGCCACAGTCGAAAAGATGCTAGAGTCTTTGCCCGAGGAACTCCAGGACCGGGTGGTCGAACATCTTCGTGAATATATCCTGGATTTACAGGATGAACTGCAGTGGGATCGCCAGTTCAGCCAGAGCCAGGATAAACTGCGTGCAGCGGCGAAACAGGCCAGGAAGGATGCCGCCGACGGCAAGGCAAAGCCTATGGACTTCGATGAATTATGAATGCTGCAACCGTGCCTTCCTTTTGGGAGGCTTATCAAAGGCTCCCTGAGGATATCAAACGTAGCGCCAAAAAGGCTTTCGATTTATGGAAAAACAATCCTTTTCATCCATCTCTACGCTTCACGTGGATCAATCGTGTCAACAGAGTGAAACGGGGATATTTTGAAAATCCGAAGCCTTGATTGATAGCCTTTTTTGAAGCGGAGCTTCAAGATCTGTTCCGTCCCAATTCCAATTAGAGATGGAGAGGAAAGATCAGTGAATTGAATCCTTGAGACCCTTCATGGATGAAAGAATTTCTATGAGAACTATTTTGTGGGAAAATACGAAAAATTAAGATTAAAAATTCTTTCGGGTGAAGCGGATCAAAATATTCGGTTTGCTGACCTTTGCCAATTGCTCAAGCAGTTGGGTTTTGAAGAACGAATAAAGGGAGATCCTCATATTTTTAGCCGCTATGATGTAGAAGAAATCCTAAACCTGCAACCCAGAAAAGGGAAAGCCAAGCCTTATCAGGTTAAACAGGTCAGGAATCTCATCTTAAAATACAAACTTTCTGAGGCAAAAGATGATTAAATATGAAATGATGATCTACTGGAGCGAAGAGGATCAGGCATTTATTGTAGAAGTTCCTGAACTGCCTGGATGTACGGCTGATGGGCAAACGTATGAAGAAGCTGTAAGAAACGCGGAAAGAGTGATTCAAGAATGGATCGAAGTCGCTCAAGAACTGGGCCGCCCGATTCCCAAACCGAAAGGGCGGTTGATGTATGCTTGAAGGGTTCCATTCGTATTCTTTTGTTAAATATTATACTTAGCACCCAACCCAAGCTGCAATTGGGCAGAAGAAAATAAAGGGTTGCGTTGATAGCAATAGACTTTCTTTTTTGAAGCGAAGCTTCACGCTATGTTTCGTCCCAAATGCAATTTGAGACGAAGAAGGAAAAGTCATGAATAGAGAATTTGAAGATTCTTTGAGAGATATTTTGGATGCCATGGAAAAGGCGAAACGATTTGTTAAAGACTTCTCTTATGAGCAATTCATTGAGGACGACAAAACGGTTTTTGCCGTGGTCAGAGCATTGGAAATCATCGGCGAAGCTAGCAAGAATATTCCAGATGAATTTCATAAGGAAAATCCCGAAATCCCATGGAAGGACATGGCGGGAATGAGGGACATTTTAATCCACGACTATTTCGGTGTTGATTTGGAAACGGTCTGGAAGACCGTTACTGAAAGAATTCCTGAAATCCAACCGTTGATCAAGAAATTGTTGGCAGTGTCATGAGAAACCTGGAAGATTTGAAAAACATTTTGCAGGAACACAAAGAGGAGCTGAGTCAAAAATATGGCGTGATTGAAGTGGGGATTTTTGGCTCCTACGTCAAGAACAAGCAGGATGAAGCAAGTGATGTTGATATACTGGTAGACTTCCGCGAGTCAGTCGATTTGCTAACTTTTGTTCATTTGAAAAATTATCTGTCTGAGTTAGTAGGAACGAATGTAGACTTAGTCATGAAAAAGGCTCTGAAACCTGGGATTGGCCGGCGGATTTTGCGGGAAGTGATGTATATCGAATGATGCTTAGATGATGGTTCTCCGTCCCAATTTGGACGTGGGACGGAAGAAAAAAATTTTAAACAATATCTAAAAATATACTCATGGACAAACTCAAATTTAGTATTTTAGACCTTTTCGGATTCGTTTTTCCGGGCTTGCTTACCCTGTTAGCAATTTTTGTCATGTTTGATAAGTCTATCGTTGAAATCAGCGATTTAGGCCTTTATTTCATAAGCATAAATTTATCAACTGGGCTTCTTATAGCAATTGCAGCATTCATTATTGGATTTGCTATAGACCAACCAGGTACTTGGTTATATAACGCTTATAATATGCTGCTTAAAAAAATTAAAAACAAAACCATTCCTAGAGAAATAGCAACCAATTCGAAGTTAAACATGAA
This sequence comes from Candidatus Schekmanbacteria bacterium, assembly GCA_003695725.1. NCBI lineage: Bacteria > Candidatus Schekmaniibacteriota > Candidatus Schekmanbacteria bacterium. Next base: position 2,060 of record RFHX01000098.1, on the reverse strand, counting down.
AGAATTCCGAGCCCTGGCTAGAGAATATTGTCCCCAAAATTTTTATTGGTTGCAACTTTGGAAAACATTTAAAACAATGGGCCACAATTTTGCCGTAGCTGGCCTAATTATGGCTTTTTCTGCCTTTAAAAAGAATATTCAAACCGCAGCTGATGGTCTTTCAAATTGGCTTATATTGGCAATTGCCATGATAATCTTCGCGCTATTATTTTTGCATAGAGCAAGAGTTTTTGACACCTGGCATTATGAGGAGTTAGTGATTGCAGTAAAAACACTAAAATTGGAAGAAAAGGTAATGGCTGATTAGTTTTCAGCAAGCGAAAATTCAAATTGGAGTCAATAGCAATGAATGGAATTTGCCCAATATGTAAATCTCAGGATGCATCCGTTAATGATATAGGTAATAATTACGAGGTTAAATGCAATATTTGCGGGGACTACCAAATCAGTAGGACAGCCGCACATATCAATTTGTCAAAATATGCTCCTCCATGGCAAATCTCTGCAGTAACACGAATTAGGCACGAAAATGGTGAAGTTGCAAATTTAAGTACTAGTAATATACGATCATTGGTTGATTCTATTGCTATTCCAAGTGATCCTTTTGAATACATAGACAAACTTATTGAATATGTTTTTCAAAAGACAAGTAAGGTTGCAAATACAATTCAATTAAGAACTTCTTTTGATTATCCAGTGATATGTGCTGAAAATTCAAAACAATTTAATTATATTTTAGAGAAGGCATTAGCTTTGGGGTATTTAGAAAAAACTCAAAGCAACAATTTCCGACTTTCATTAGATGGGTGGAAAAGAATTAAAGAATTAACAAAAGTACGAAAAGATTCAAAGCAAGCTTTTGTAGCAATGTGGTTCAATCAATCAATGGACAAAGCTTGGGAACATGGGATTAAACCCGCTTTAAAAGAAACAGGCTATAAACCGATAAGAATAGATCTATTAGAACACAACGAAAAAATTTGCGATAGAATTATCGCTGAGATTCGGAAGTCGGGATTGTTGGTAGCAGATTTTACAGGGCATAGAGGAGGAGTATATTTTGAAGCAGGTTTTGCATTAGGCTTGGGTATACCCGTAATATGGACATGTAAGGAAGATGATAAAGACAACTTACATTTTGATACGCGACAATACAACCATGTCATATGGAAAAATGCGCTTGATTTAAAGCAAAAATTAATAAATCGAATACTTGCGAGTAATCTGGCCCCAAAGAACTAACAATATTCTTCATTTTACTTCTCCCTCCCCCTCAACACCCACACCTGTTCCGCCACGTTAGCTCTCCGGGGCTGTCCATAAACAGAAGAAATGCCCCAAAACCGTCATGCCCGCGGAAGCGGGCATCCAGGAGAAACAACCGCTTATGGATTCCCGCTTTTGCGGGGATGACGCTGAATGGAGATTGCTGGATAGCCCCGGAAGGGATATTTTGAAGCTACGCTTCAAAAATCGAGGCTAAAAAATGACGGCTGCATTGACAGCAATAGATATTCTTTTTTGAAGCGGAGCTTCACGCTATGTTCCGTCCCAAATACAATTTGGGACGGAGAGGAATGGCAAGAACGATAAGCCAATAAATTCATACTTTTTTATAAGTTGACTTAGGATTGAGCCCATTCACCTCCCCCTCAACACCCACACCCGTTCTGCCACGTTCACAATTTTCTCTCGCGAAAAATACACCGGAAAATACCGGCCGCTGGCCCATTTGGGGAACAGGTCGCGGTAGTGCGGGTCGGCGGGGTTGCCGGATTGGCCCGGGGAATTGCTGCCCAGTGAGCGGTCCCAGTCGCCGGTATCGGCAATGATGCGGAAAGTGGCGCCGGCGCGCTGGTTGAGCGAATTCGAGGTGTTGTTCACGGTATAGGCATAGCCGCCTCGCGGCAGCGGGCCCACGTCCAGTTGTTTGCGCAGGTCGGCATTGACCGCGTCGCTGAGCACGTGGCGAATGGCCACATGCTTGAATTTCGCCTGACCGTACCGCCACTTGCGCAGGTCGCCGCCGAGCCGCTGCCGCAGTTCCTGCACCGCCGTTT
>RFHX01000097.1 GCA_003695725.1 Candidatus Schekmanbacteria bacterium | reverse complement strand
TCTTCAAGTAATTGACCATATCAAAGAGAGTCGATGAAGAAGGCAGTTTTTTCATAATTGCTAAAAAAATTATAGCTTTCCTGTTTTTTCTCACTAATATTGCTGTCCTCTTCTTTTCATTATGCTTATATTTTCTCCACTTTTTTGAATAGTTGATATTTAAATCGTATAAAGAAAACACCTTCATATTCTTTCCACTGCAAACTTCAGAAACATCTTCGAATCGATAACTTACTTTACTACCGCCTTTAGTTTCTACCTCGAGCAAAGGAAATTCATAAGCTGAAATGACAAATGCCCTTATTTTCTTATCTTTCCAACTCAATATCTCAATCTCATCATTATTTAAAAATAAAACCCCCTTCTCTTTCCCAAATCCTCTGCCTATTATCTCTAAAACACATTCTCCGCTTATCATTTCAGGATAAACTCTATATATCACAGGCTTTTCATTTGCCGACATATTCAAGGCAAAGTAAAATGCTATCAAAAAGAATGGAATAATTCTTTTCTTCTTTGAAAATTCTTCCCCTTTCATACCTATTTTGAAACCATCTGCTGTGAAAAATGAACAAATTGCTCATCTCAAATCAGGATGTGGCGGCGGCAATGGTGCTTTTTGCTTTCTCTGACTCTTCTTCTTCAAACTAAGCATCTCAATCAACCCGGGAAGCAGCATCTTCTTTGATGGACCATAGAGAAAAAGTTCTTCATCGAGACCGTCAGACAAATCCTTCTTTGAAAGGATTTCTTCCCATTTATTCCAAGAAATTTCTTTTGTTTCCAAATCTTCGCCAATGCTATCAGGACGACTGATATCTACATCTTCAAAAAACCTTCTAAACTCCCGCTCATTTGGCACAGACGGAGGAGCAACGATTCCTTCATCATAAACTGTTGTCATCTTTCCTGCTTCAAGCATTACAGAATATTTTTTCCTCCCCTCTGAAATCCCCTTCACTTCAACAATACCCCTATTGACATATACATCAGTCCTTCTTGTATTCGAGATCAAAACTATAAAATCGGTACCCCTGACAGCGCAAAGGGCATTGGGAGTCAATACCTTGAATTCCTTCTCTTCCTTTCCTATTCTTCTCAGAAAAATTCTAACTTTCCCTTTGATTAAACGAAGAAAATTTCCATTTAGAATTTTTACTTCACCGTCTTTCTTAAATGTAAACTCTGAATTTGGTGCTACCACTATCGTAATACCATCATCCAATAGAAGTTTAGCAGTTGAATTTGCGCCGGTTTTTAAAAAGTCACCCTCATAAAACCTATGGCGAATTTTTGGTTCTTTCTGCGTGGTGCCATTGCTTGAAAAAATCGTTACATTTCCTTTAAAGCTCAAAAGCACCCCTTTCATATTTGCCGAATATAATTCATTATTAACAAAAACTATATAAAAAAAGCAAATTGAAAATGTAAAAAAAATCCTATTAAAATTCATTCACTTTTGTTTCAGAGTTAAAAAAGATTAAAGAATGCTTTCGGAGATTTCAATATCTCCATTCTTTCTCAAACTTGCAATAACTTCCGAGAAGACAATATTCTTTCTTTCATCAATAATTTTTGAATAGATTGTCTGCTTCTTGGATTCAAATTCTTCTCTACTTAATTGAGATTTGTTTTTAAGATATGCAACATATGCTCCATTTTGTGATATTACAAAACCTGCAGGTTTTTCCTTTTTAAGGGAAAAAATGAGAGCTGTAAATTTCTCTCTGTCTTTAATATCTGAAGGCACCTCTCTCCTTAGAATATTGCCCGTTGATTTTACAACAATCCTTTTGTCTTTGATAAGAGATTTCAACGATTTCCCTTTATTTATTTCTTTAGCAATTGATGAAACCTTCTTTTCTGCAATTCCAAATGCATTTTCCTTTTTGTAGTCTCTCTCCACTTCATCCCTTACTTCTTCAAATGTGCCTTTATGTGCAGCTGCTTTTTTTAATGTTTTTATAACTGCAATCTTTTGCCCTACATTGACAGGGTCACTTATTTTTCCTTCTTCAAGGGAATATGCAGTATTAAAAAATTTGCCGGCATTTATGACTCCATCGATCATTTCATTTCTGAAAATTTTCTTTTTAATTTTTTCTATTTTTGCAGAATCGCTGTCAAAGTTCTTCTTTATTTCATTAGCCCGTACAAGTGCCTGCTCCTTTGCTTTTTCCTTTTGGAGACGAATCTTAATTTCATCCTTTACATATTCAAAGGGTTTAACTTCTCCAGGAGCAAGTTTTTTCTCAACCTTTATAATATGAAAACCGTAAGAGGACCTAACGAGACCGCTAATCTCTCCCTCTTTTAATGCAAATGCGGCTTTTTCAAATGCAGGATCCATTTCTCCTCTTCCAAAAAAACCAAGATCTCCTCCCCTTGTTGTTGATAGCGGTTCATCTGAATACATCTGCGCAAGTGCAACAAAATCCTTTCCACTCTTAGCTTCTTTCAAGACTTTCTCCGCCTTCTTTTTTATAATTTCTATTTCATCACTGCTCTGACCGGGCTTGATTCTAAAAAGAATATGTCTTGCCTTTACTTGCTCCTCATCCACCTTGAACTTCTCCTGATTTTCATCATAATATTTTTTGACATCATCATCTGAAATTTTCACTTTATTCAAAAAATCACGGATATTTACAAGGGCATATTCAACTTCAGCAGAATCTTCAACATTGTATTGATCCTGATTTTTTGAAAAATATTCCTTAAGTTTTTCATCAGTGACTTTTACATCTTCAAAAAAATATTCGAGTGGAAAGAAAGCATATTCTGCTTCAACTTTCTCGTTTTCTTCTACAAACCTTTCCCACATCTCCTCCTCTGTCACATCTGCACAATCTTCAAGCATCCTTCTCGCCATATCAATTGAAACTTCCTGCCGCTGGCTTTCTATAAAATCTTTAGGGTCTATTCTGTTCCTTCGCAAAATAGAAATCATTTGCCTTTTATCAAGTTTTCCACTTTTATCTTTGAAGACATCATAACTTTTCAGCTTCTCTAACAAGTCGTAATCGCTCGGTTTTACATTCATCTCTTGTGCCGCCTGTCTCAAAAGCTCTCTTTCTATCAACCTATTCAAAACCATCTCTTTAAGATTTATTCTTTTAAGATATTCATCAGCATTTTCTTTTAGAATCGACCGTATTTGATCCTCTGTCTGCGCCAACTCATTTCTATATTCTCTATAAGAGATATTCACACCATTTACTTTTGCCACGGGAAGGCCTTCCCTGTTATTATTGCTCATAACTCCGTAGAAAGCTATGAAAGCAATAATAATTATCCATAAAATAGGCTGAAACTTCTTTGTATTTTTTCTGAAATAATCAAACATTTATTTCACACTCCTTCTTAATTTTATCCCCAATTCGATAAGCTGCTTTTCATCTACTTCAGATGGGGCACCTGTCATTTGGCAAACTGCTTTTTGAGTTTTTGGGAATGAAATAACCTCTCTTATCGATTCAGCGCCTGCAAGTATCATCACTAATCTATCCAAGCCAAATGCAATTCCTCCGTGAGGTGGTGCACCATACTGCAAAGCTTCAAGGAGAAATCCAAATTTCGCTTCTGCTTCTTCTTTACCTATGCCAAGAAGGTCAAACATCTTCTGCTGAATATCATTCCTATGAATTCTTATGCTGCCTCCTCCTATCTCCGAACCGTTCAATACCAAATCATATGCCTTTGCTCTGACTGCCTGAGGATTTGAATCAAGAAGAGAAATATCTTCGTCGACAGGAGAAGTAAAAGGATGATGCATCGCTACATACCTCTTTTCTTCGCTATCATACTCTAACAGAGGGAAGTCTGTAATCCATAGAAAATCGTATCTTTTTTCATCTATAAGCCCCTTTTCCTTTCCTATCTTCAATCTGAGTTCAGAAAGAGCCCTATATGTTGTTTCGCTCTCATCGGCGATTATGAAAAGAAGGTCACCTGCTTCAGCACCGAGGCGATTTTTCATATCTTCTATTTCTTCTTGGCTAAAAAACTTTACAACAGGAGACTGAAGCTCATTTTCAAGGACCTTTATCCATACAAGCCCCTTTGCGCCCTCACCCTTTACAAATTCCGTCAGGTCATCGAGCTCCTTTCTCGTCATTCCTGCAAATCCTTTGGCATTTATTCCTGATATCAAACCATTATTCTCAACAACAGAAGAAAACACTTTAAACTGCGATTGTTTAAATGTTTCAGTCAAATCAACAAGCTTCATTTCGAATCTTGTATCCGGCTTGTCGTTGCCGTAATTCTTCATTGCTTCTTCATATGAAATACGAGGAAAGGGTGTATCTATCTCTATCCCTGCCGCCTCTGAAAAAACCGTTTTCATCAACCCTTCCATCACTCTATATATATCCTCTCTTTCTACAAAGGACATCTCAACATCAATCTGAGTAAACTCCGGCTGCCTGTCTGCCCGAAGGTCTTCGTCTCTGAAACATTTCACTATTTGATAATATTTATCAAAACCTGCGATCATCAATATCTGTTTGAAAAGCTGAGGAGACTGCGGGAGGGCAAAAAATTTTCCTCTGTTAACACGGCTTGGCACAAGATAGTCTCTCGCGCCTTCAGGCGTACTTTTCGTAAGAAAGGGTGTTTCAACATCGATAAAACCCTCATTGTCAAAATAACGCCTCACTGCTTTGGTCACATTATAGCGAAGAATTATATTTCTTTGCAAAGAAGGCCGTCTCAAATCGAGATAACGATATCGAAGTCTAACATCTTCAGCCACATTTATATCATCTTCTATCTGAAAGGGAGGCGTCTGCGCAGTGTTTAAAATCCTTAATTCATTGGCTACAACCTCAATTTCTCCTGTGGGCATATTGGGATTTGCAGTATCACCGGGACGAAGTCTTACCTTCCCATTGACAGCCATTACATATTCAGAGCGAAGCTTTTCCGCTTTCTTGTGTGCCTCACCACTCAATTCTTCATCGAATACTATTTGTGTGATGCCTTCTCTATCTCTTAAGTCGATAAATATTACACCTCCATGGTCTCTTCTTCTTTGCACCCACCCCATCAAAACGACTTGCGCACCTTCATCTTTGGCACGAAGCTCTCCGCATGAATGAGTCCTTTTAAGTCCTTTTAGATTATCCATTTTTACTCACTCTCACATATGAATTTAAAGATTTTAGAATGGAAAGATTACAGTCTCAAAGGGCTTTTTGTCAAACAAAAAGTATCTGATATCTTTATCAAAAAAAGACAAAAGAATTCAAAATCATCTTTCATACTCTTTCTCGCTAATTTCTGTAATCTTTGACAAACAGCTTTTAAAGAAGTAATATCAGCAGGCTAAATTCGTTTACAAAGTTAGTAAAGGAGATAAAAATCGATGCAAAGCAATAAACTTTTTAAAGACTTCCCAATGAGTGAAGGAGTAAAAGCCGCCTATGAAAGAGGTGAGGAAGATGAAACAATGGAGCCCATAGTCCTTGAAGTAAACGGCACAAGGCCCGGGGCAATCGAAGATGGTGACTATGTCATTTTTTATGACATACGAGGTGAAAGAGAAATCGAACTTACAAGAAGTTTTATAGAAAAGGATTTTAAAGAATTCCCTCGCAAGGACAATCGAACAGCAAAATTTGTAACAATGGTCGAATACAATAAAGAGCTCGATGTTGATGTTGCTTTTCCTCCTGAAGAAGAAATTGAAGATACTTTATGTGAAGTAATAAGTAAGAATGGGTTTAAACAGGCAAAGATTGTTGAAACTGAAAAGGCTGTGCATCTTAGTTATTTTCTAAATGGGAAAAGGAATGAACCCTTCAAAGGAGAAGAAAGAATTTTCATCCCTTCCCTAAAAGACATATCAAACTATGACGACTATCCGGAAATGTGCATCGACAAAGTAGTTGAAACAGTCAATAATTGTCTTAAAGGGAAAAACAACAATTTTGTAATTGCTAATTTCGCAAATGTTGATGTAGTGGGACATATTGAAAATGAATCGGCTGTGAAGAAAGCTGTGGAAGCAGTTGACAAGGCAATAGGCGAAGTTGTCAAATGCGCTACAGTCAGCGGATATACGACAATCATTACAGCAGACCATGGTACAGTGGAAAAGTGGCTCTATCCTGAAGGCACTATTGATACAGGACACACCAACAGCCCTGTCCCTTTCATAATAGTCCCCTGCAAAGAAGAAAGGGATTTAGATAAGATTGAGCTTAGAGACGATGGAGAGTTGAGCGATGTTGCACCAACAGTTTTCAATCTTATGGGCATCGAAAAACCGAAAACAATGACGGGCTATTCTATCATTAAGTCAGGAAACCTTCATAATATCAAAAGAAATGTTTTTCTTCTTATAGTCGATGGATGGGGATACAGTGAAAAAAGAGAAGGCAATTTGATTGCTCAAAGCAATACACCCAATATGGATTATTATATGAAGAATTACCCTTTCACATCATTGGTATCTTCAGGAGAAGCCGTAGGGATGCCTGCAGGCACTGTTGGTAATTCAGAAGTCGGACATCTGCACATAGGCGCAGGACGACGCATCTATTCAGACCGCCTGAGAATAGACAAAGCTCTTGAAGACAAATCCTTCTTTGAAAATCCTGCTTTTATCAAAGCAATGGAAGAATCCATCAAAAATAACAAGCCGCTCCATCTTCTTGGAATCGTCTCCTTTTATAGTTCCCACGGTTCGATTAACCATCTTTTCGCACTTATGGAAATGGCAAAAGAGAAAGGGGTAAAAGAGGTTTTTATCCATTCTTTCTTGGGAAGAAGGGGCGAAAGGCCTGAAAGTGGAAGAAGGTATATAAGACAGGTCGAAGAAAAAACAAAAGAGATTGGGATTGGCAGGGTTGTAGATGTAATGGGTAGATTCTGGTCTCTTGACCGTGAAGAAAATTGGGATAGAATCGAAAAAACCTATCGAACGCTCGCTTATAGAGAAGGCATTGCAGTAAAAGTCTAAAGAAAATCCTTTTTGATTATGAGTAAATTATGAAGTCAGCTGTTAGAAAGTTTTTATTCTTGATAATTTTGCTCTTCTTTTTTTCAGCATGCACATTGACGACTGAAAAAATTGTACAAAAAGAAGAAGCAAAGCTAACAAAATTAGAAGAGGCGCAGGCACGACTAAATGAGGGCAATCTATATTACAAAGATGGAAAATATGAGCTTGCTTTAAAAAGTTTCAATAAGGCAATTGAAATGTATCCGGCGCTTGCTGAAGCATTCTATAGCCGAGGTAGTTTATATGCTATGAAAGGCGATTCGGGGCTTGCCCTGTCAGACTATAATAGAGCAATCAAAATCAATCCAAAGTATGCTGAGGCATACTATAATCGCGCCGTTTTATATCTCCAGCTAAATGATTATGATTCAGCGCTTTATGATTTTTCTAAAACGATTGAAATAAACCCCAATGATGCAGAGGCGTATTATAGCCGCGGTTTCATTTATATGAAAAAAGGAAGTTACAACAGCGCCATATCTGACCTCAAAAAAGCTGTTGAAATCAATCCGAAACTTCCGGCAGCATACTTCAACCTTGCGTTAATCTATGAAAAAAAAGGAAATTTCGATCTTGCCATAGCCAATTACAGCAGGACAATCGAATTGGATTCAGGTAATGCCAAAGCATATCTAAACCGTGGAAATCTATACTTTAAAAAGGGCAAATATCGCTTAGCCATCTCCGATTATACAAAGGCAATAAAGATAAAACCGTATTACGAGCAGGCTTATTACAATCGCGGCACAGCTTACCAAAAAATAGGTGAATTCGACCTCTCTATCAAAGATTTCGATAAGGTAATGGAGCTTAAAGAGAAATAAAAAAAATCTTCTTCTCTCATTTTGTCATATTATCGAATCTATCTATTTCCTTCGTCAACAACTTCCAACAGCAAATTTTATAGCACAGTGCCATTAATCGAGTTTTGGTTTAGGAGTCGCATTCGTAGGCGCAGGTAAAATCGGATAATCTATTTTCGGCTGTTTCCCGGTAGTGGCTTTCAAAAAAGCTACTATTTTGTCAGCTTCATCATCTGTGATCTTTATCCCAAACTGCACATCTCCCATAATCTTTACAGCTTCCTTCAAATCCCATACCCTGCCGGAATGAAAATATGGCGGTGTCAATGCAATATTTCTTAAAGAAGGTGCCTTAAAATAGTATTTATCAGGGAGATTCCCTGTAATTTTATATCGTCCGGTATCGCCTGCAAGAATGGCTTTTGGAGGTTTCTTGACCAGACCAAAAGGGAAATATCCTTCGCCACCCATATTCAATCCTCCATGACATCCTGAACATCCCTTTGTCATATAGAGGTCAAGACCCTCTCTTTCCTTTTTTGACAGCGCCTTTTCATCACCTTTTAGAAATCTGTCAAATTTTGAATCAGGAGTAATCAGCGTAGCTTCAAAAACTTCGATGGCTTTTGCCATATTATCGAATGTTACAGGATCCTTATCTTTTGGAAATGCCTTTTTAAATTTTTCAACATATTCAGGCATACTTTTTAAGGTTTTTATGACATCTTCCGGCTTGTTATTCATCTCCACTGATGCCTGCACCGGACCTTTTGCCTGCTCTTCAAGGTCCTTTGCTCTCCCATCCCAAAATTGAGCAACATTGAATACAGAATTGAGCACTGTTGGAGCATTTCTTTCACCACGATGCCAGCCATGGCCAGTAGAAGTTTCCTGATAATCACTTCCGCCTAATCCAAGATTATGGCAGGTATTACAGCTTATCAGTGCGCTTGCAGAAAGGCGAGGGTCAAAAAAGAGGATTTTGCCCAATTCTACCTTTTCAGGAGTTGCTTCATTGTCCTTCAACACAGGCGGCTTCTCCGGAATTGGGCGGAAAAAATTCTTAGCCCGTGCCATCAATTCATCCTGCGCAAATGAAAAACCTGCAAATAAAACGAAACTACAAATAAGGACAATTATGAATAGTTTCTTCATATCTTCCCCTCCCTTTAATTTACATTCACTATTTCATCAAAGTTCTAAGAGCTCAATTTTTCAAAAAATATAATAGATGAGTATTATAATAAAAAGGTTAAAACAACTATGCAAATCAATAATGCACAGAAGGAGGCATACCCATAAGCCGAATTGCTTCGAATGGATGATTTCTTTGGCGCGCCATTTTTACAGCGCCATCTTTAAGGAAAAGATACTCCATCCAATGCCGCCTCATTTCATTCATTACCATTTTATCTTTATCCGTTTCTTCTTCATCTTTTAGTTCTTCAACAATATCTCCATATGCTTTCAACAATGTTTCCGCGCCTTCTCTCGCCAAGTCAAGATTTTCAGCCAAAGGAAGCATCTTCAATTGGAAGCCCGCCCTTGCAGCAAGAGGTTTTTCCCAATCATCCATATTGTATTGTGCGGCAAGCCCTTTACTTAATTCCTTTTGATCTTCCCCATACTTTTTTACAACTGCAGACATCTTTCCTCTTATCTCTTCCACATATTTTTTCGGTGTTGAAGCCGGGAATACATCAAAATTCGTATTGATAATGCTTTTACTTGCACTGAGGCGCTCAACATTTAGATGTCCCATCGGAATTTTTGCAGATGCCGGAAAGATTTCAACCTGGATTACCCGTATATCAACAGAATCATCTTCATCAGCCAATCCTCTTTCAACCATAAACTTTGAAGGTTTTTTATATTTTATGACAATCTCTGAAACGGTTGCCTTCTCGAAAATTTTCCCTCTTGAAACATTTACTTCGTGATAGTATGACGATTCAGTATTATTCTTATCTTCTACTTTCGGCGTTTTGTGGACAAAGGTCTTCTTTTCCCATTTATTGCCGTTGAAAGCAGAAATCATTTCGATTGCTCTTCTTTTAAAAGAATCCATAAATTTATCTGCTTTTGCTATTGCCTCTTTCGACATTCTTTCTTCGCCTTTATCTACTTTCTTCTCCAAAGCATCTGTGTTTTTTAAAAAAAATAAAGAAATGAATATTATACTTATTGAAAGAAATCTTTTTAAAAAAAGTTTTAATTCATAAATCTTTTCATATTCCCTTTCATTAAATGCTATTTCTTCCATTCTTTCCAATATTCATCCCATTTTTCATCAACAAGTTTAAATGATTCTGGAGCCATTTTCTCAAGCTGAACTTTGCTTACAAGAGGCCATTCAGCAGGTCCCCCTTCAATTGGAAGCTGTTTCGTTGCATCGATTACAATCTTGCTAGAAATCCCTCTTTGTTTAATGCTTGGGTCAATTCCCATATTAAATGTCTGTGGAATTATTAAACTTGCCGGATAAGGCTGCCATCTTGTAGCAACTGCATGAAGGACATCGGATATATTCGTTACATCAACATCATCATCCACAACAATCATAATCTTCGAAGTTGTCAATCCAAGAGCAACTTGCCCGGCTGATATTCCCATACCGGGAAACCTTTTTTGTATGCTCATAATTGAAATGCCAATTGCTTCCATTGGAGAATAGAAATCAACCATATAGGGAAGAACCTTTTTAAGTTTCAAATAATTGCCAACCTGCCAAGGCAGCATATGAGTTGTATAGGTAACACCTGTAAAATTATTGAATATCCAAGGATTCTTCTTGTGTGTTATGGCTTTGACAATCATATAGTAATTCTCATGCTTCTTCCCCATATATCCATACATTTCACCATATGGACCTTCTTCTTCCATTTCCGCGATAACATCACCTTCGATTATCATTTCAGCTTCAGCAGGCACCATAATATCGCTTGTTTCACATTTAACCAACTCAACGGGTTTACCTTTTATGCCGCCTGCATATTCAAGCTCATCTTCCCCCAAATCGGCTACCTTCGTGCTCGCCATTGAATAAACGACAGGGTCAACTCCCAATGCAATTGCCGCAGGAATCGACTTTTTGCCTCTACGCACAGCCCTCATTACAAAGTGCCATCCATGTTGCCCCGGTTCTGTATTCATTCCAACCTTGTTTTTTCCCTTCACCTGTACTCTGTATGTCCCAACATTTCTTCCAAGTTCAGGGTCTTCCATAAATACAGCGCCTGTATTGATATACTGTGCTGCATCTCCGGGATTGTTTTTAAACCATGGAAATTTATAGATATCTACATCATCCCCTTTCAACACCACTTCCTTACAGGGCGCTTTCTCTCCCTTATATTCTACAGGTTTAATCTTCTTCCATTTCCCATTATCATCGACGAAACTTGTCAATTTATTCATCACAGCCCTATACATAGCACCGCTGTCATCTGTTACATCTTCAACGCCAAAAAGAAGAGCTGCTGTCTCCCATCCGCAAAAATGATTTGCAATAACAGGACCATCCATCCATTTCCCATTTATTTTTACTTTCTCAAAAATCAATGCGGGACAACGGTCAGCCCCCATCTTTTCAATCATTCTATAGACGAAGGCAGTCCCTTCATATCTATCTTGGTCGATTTCCTTTATTCTCAGGACTTTCCCTCTTTCCTCAAGGGCAGTTATATATTCTCTCATTGAATCATAAGGACCTGTTTTCTTTGCATTACCCATAAATAAATTCTCCTC
>RFHX01000096.1 GCA_003695725.1 Candidatus Schekmanbacteria bacterium | reverse complement strand
ATTTAATCCTTCCTTTCCAAAAGAGATAGAGTGTGTTGACTATTATCAATGAAAGAATAAAATAAAAGAAATTCTCCTTTGCAAGAAAGTGAAATCCCAAAGACCTCGGCAGATAAATAAGGGGAGTGATTGAAAAGAGGAGAATAAATAAAATTTCATTTAGACGATCTGCATTAATCTTCATAAAAAAAACTCAATAATGTCAGTAATAGCATTCCCAATTTTCTGAAATCTCATATAGACTCTATCTCTTATAATTATGTACAACCTCAACTAAGTATTTTGCTTTTTCAAAAGGTGTATCTCTTAAAATCCATCCACCAAGAGCAAAAATATGAGCTGGCGCCTTTGCCGCAGCATCAAGAATTGCTTCTGTTCTTTCTTTGATAAATTTATCTTCTGCAAACAATACATATGGCTCTAAATTGCCCTGTATAGTTTTCTTTCCTTCCAATATTTCAATTGCATCAGATATATCTATTGTCTCATCGATTCCCACAACATCGATTTCCGTATCTTTTATATATTTTAAAAAATTAAAACCTCGTGAATGATAAATAAGAGGAACATTTTTTTTCTTTATTTCTCTTGCAATCCTTTTTATGTAGGGATAACAAAACTCTCTGTAATCTTCGGGCGCAAGAAATCCTGCAACAATATCAAAGAGCATTGCAATTTCTGCTCCTGCTTCAATCTGGGCTTCAAGAAACCTAATTGCCATTTCCGACAATTTTTCAAACAAAGAATGAATAATCTTGGGTTCTCGATACATAATCCTTTTAATATTTCTGAAAGGTGCAGGCCTCCCCCCCTCCACAATAAAAGAGCCCATACCAAAAGGTGCTCCAACCCAACCTATAATGGGCGCCTTCCCTGCCAATTCTCTTTTTGAAATTCTAATTGTATCAAGCCATATCTTCATCCCTTCTTCAGGATCAGGAAATACAAGTTTTTCAACATCCTTCAAAGACCTGACAGGATTGGTAATTGAAGGACCATTTAAACTATATTCAACATTAATGCCCATAGCCTCTGCAGGAGCAAGAAGGTCAGAAAAGAGAATCGCGGCATCGACACCTAATTTTTCCACAGGTTCAACTGTTGAAATAGCAGCCAATTCTGCATTCTTTACTATCCCTGCAAATCCATATTTCTCAGTCAATTTTTTATGTTCAGGTGTTACCAACATCTGCACCTCTATCCATATTGGAGTAACATTTGTTCTTTGTCCTTTTGCCGCTTGAATCATAACATTTTCCATTTCTTATTTCCTTTTATTTAACGTCACCAATCCTTTGCTTATCAACTTTACAATAAATCTTTTTCTTCTTCCATCAAAGATATTTATTGATAACAACAAAATGTTAAATTTGATTGTTGAAATGTTAAATTTTTAAACTGGTAAGGCAACTACCTGATAGGGCAAAAATTTTTTAATTCAGGAAATCCCACGACTTGTCTTCCCCATTTCTTGATATATTTCCTTGAAGGAGAGCTAATTTAAAGTCACGGGCATTATCTAAATCTTCGGGAAAGATGCGAATTTGCTGTTTATGAAAATGCGAAGAAAAGCCAAAAGCAGACCCGACCCCTTTTTACCAACATTCATTCTAATGGAGCTGAATTGCGTCCATCAAAGATATTTACAGCTTATGCATAGCTTTTTTACATTTTCTTACAATTAGAAAAGCTGAACCAATTTTTCAGAAAGTATAAACTGAAATGGAAGGCGAGGTTAGTTTTTTAAAGATAAGATTTCGTCAAGGAATCGAGAAATACAATATCATCATTTTATTCTTGATGTGTTTCTTTGCTATGCTTATGAATATAGCACCTACTATGCTTATTCCTACCTATCTTCAAGAAACAATACATATCAGCCGCCAACATCTTGGAAAGATCAATGCTTCTTTATCTGTTATTGTTGAAATAATGATTATATGCTTCGTTGGCGCAATAGGAATTCTTTCTGATAAAAAGGGGCGTCGTATTCTTCTTGTGGGAGGTTTTTTTACTGCAGGTGTTTTTAGCCTTCTTTTTGGCTCTTCACATATTTTATCTGACTTGACAGGAATTGAAAACCCAATATTTTTTATCTATTTTTTCCGCACTCTTCTTGGATTGTCTCTTCTTTTCGTCTGGCCTCAAGTTCAATCTTTGATTACTGATTATACCTATGTGGATGGTAGAGGCAAAGCTATGGCTGTTATGGGTTTTATGTATACATCAGCTTCTCTTTTCAGTTTCCTTTTCCTTGCCCGGCTTCCTCAATATATTGGGCTTTATAATGTGTTCATAATAATCATGATTTTAGGAATTCTGGCATCCATAACTTCACGAATAGGATTGGTTGACCTTATCAATATCGAGAAACATAAAAAGGTTGATTGGAAAGAAGTTCTCAAGCTTTTGAAAAAAAGCCCCTGCCTCAAAATAACCTTTTCTACTGCATTTGCATCTCGCGCGGATGTGGTAATTCTGGCAATGTTCATTATGATATGGGTCAACAAGGAAGCACGGGCATTTGGGAAAACTCCTTTTCAAGCAATGGCAGAAGGTGGGATAACTATTGCCCTTGCAAGCATTGTTGGGCTTCTGTGCTATCCCTTATGGGGATATTTAGTTGAAAGAATAGGAAGATTGCGCGTATTAGTCATAGGCCTCACCTTTGCAGGGTTGGGATATGTATTGATAGGCTTGATTTCAAATCCTTTTTCCATATGGATGAAAGTTTGTGTCTTTATTTTTGCCCTTGGTGTAAACGGAAGCGGAGTAGGTGCTTCGACTCTTACATCAGACCTTGCGCCAAGAAATATCATTGGGTCTCTTTTGGGCGGATACCATACTGCAGCAGCTATTGGAATAATGTTTTTTCTCCAAGTAGGAGGTTTTCTCTTTGATTACTTAGGTCATTCATCTCCTTTTGTGCTCACAGGCATTGCCGATTTAGCAGTTGTTCTATTCGCACTTTTTACTTGGAAAAAAGCACATAAAGAAGAAAAAGGAATTAGAAATAGTAAATATTCTTCTTAAATCCTCTCAATCCTGTTGTATAATCAAGTGCAAAAAATCGAATCTTAGGAAAGGTAAAAAATTATTTCGAATAAAAATATCGTTCTTCTCGGAATCAAATTTAGAGAGGGCATTACTAAATTCAATGTCATTGTCCTCTATCTAATGTGTTTCTTTGCAATGCTAATGAATATTTCCCCCACTTTGTTTACTCCAACATACCTTCAGGAAATAATCAAGATAAACAAAGAAAACGCAGGCGCAATAAATGCATCTTTATCCGTTATCGTTGAAGTGACAATAATCTGCTTCATAGGCTCAGTAGGGCTTCTTTCGGATAAAAAAGGCAGAAAACCGCTACTCGTTGCAGGCTTCTTTTTGACAGGAATTTTTACCCTCCTATATGGCTCCTCTCATATCATATCAGGTTATATAGGGCTATCAAAACCTATATTCTTAGTATATTTTTTTCGTTTCCTTCTTGGTGCATCTCTCCTTTTTGTGTGGCCACAGGTCCAAAATATGTTAACAGATTACACATATGTCGAAGGACGGGGCAAAGCAATGGCAATTTTAGGGTTTATGTTTACCTTTGCGTCTTTATTTTGCTTCATAGTAATTGCGCAACTGCCAAAAATCATAGGTTTATATAATGTCTTTATTTTAATTGCAGTAATTGGCATCCTTTCCTCAATAGTATCGAGTAAAACACTTGTTGATATGGTCCAAGTAAAAGAGCGTGAAAAAATTCAGTGGAAGCGAGTGTTAAAAATATTCAAAAAGAGCAGTTGTTTGAAAATAACCTACGCAGTTGCTTTTGCCGCAAGATCTGATTCAATCATACTCGCAACATTTGTAATGGTTTGGGTAAACAAAGTAGCAGCGGAGTATGGGAAAACACCTTTTGAAGCAATGGCCCAAGGCGGCATAACTGTTGGAATAGCAAGCATAATTGGTCTTCTTCTTTATCCTCTTTGGGGCTATCTTGCAGATAAAGTTGGCCGCCTTCAGATTTTATTATTTGGCGCATTTTTTTCAGGATTGGGATATGTTTTGATATTTTTTATTGATAATCCCTTCTCCATATGGATGAAAATCTGTGTTATTTTGTTTGGAATTGGATTCAATGGATGCAGTGTTGGTGCAACTACTTTAACTTCTGATGTAGCTCCTCGAGATATGATAGGCTCTGTTTTGGGAGGATATCACACTATTGCAGCTATGGGAATTATCTTCTTTCTACAAATTGGAGGATTTCTCTTTGATAAAATTTCACACTCATCTCCATTTGTGTTAACTGGTACTGCAGATTTGGTTGTTGCCTTCCTAATTTTGATTTTATGGAAAAAAGCCGTCAAAGAACAGGAAATGCTCAAAGAATCTGACCACTGATTTTAAACTTTCTATTTCATAATGGTGTTGAAATAATCCATATAAATATGCATAAGAGATCCAAGTTTAGATTGACTGAAAAATGCTTTTTAACTAAAAAAAGGCATTTAAAACTCAAACGATAAAAATCAAATGCAAATGGATAAAAAGAATATAGTATTAATTTTTCTTATAGTAATATTAGTTTATTTCCTCTTCTTTTACGGACTTTCAAAGAGAGATTTGTGGGATCCTGATGAAGGAAGATATGCTGAAATTGCAAGAGAAATGATAGAAAGGGGTGATTATATAACACCTACTTTAAACTACGAAAACTATAACAAGAAACCGCCTCTCTACTTCTGGCTCTCTGTAATATCTTACAAACTTTTTCCCAATAAGGATTATGCTCCCAGATATGTCTCTGCTCTATTCGGGACAGGTTGTGTATTATTCGTTTTATTTGCAGGGACTAGACTCTTTTGCTTTGAATCAGGAATATTTTCAGCCTTGATTCTACTCACAAGTTTGGAATTCATAGCTCTTTCTCGTGCTATAGTTACAGATATGATTTTAACCTTCTTTATTACTGCAGCGATTTTATCATTTTTTATATTTTCCCTAAAATTATCATCAAAGTACGAAATCTTTAAATATCTACTTTTCATCTTCAGCGGCCTTGCTTTTATGTCAAAGGGACCTTTAGGTATAATTGTCCCATCGCTGGTAATTCTTTCATATATTCTCGCCTTCAGAGATTTCAGCAAAATAAGAGACCTGCTGCGTCCTATAAATATTCTACTTTTTCTATTGGTGGTTTTGCCATGGTATGTAATTTCAACAATAAAAACTCCCGGTTTCCTCTATGATAATCTTATTTATGAAAATGTTATGAGGTATTTCACAAATGTCCATGAGAGAAGTGGAAGTATTTTTTACTATATACCTGTGATTTTAGGAGGATTT
>RFHX01000095.1 GCA_003695725.1 Candidatus Schekmanbacteria bacterium | reverse complement strand
CTTTAATTATCTTATTTAACAATGGAGGAATCAGGTTTAAGCCTCTTAAGAGATTTAACTTCTTTTCAAAATCAATTCTTGTTTTTTCAATAAACACATCTCTGAACTTTCTTCTTTTTTCTGCATTAGACTCTATAAAATACTGTGCTAAAAGAATATTTAATAATTCATCCATATAATTGCCCATAACCAATATTGTTTCTCTTAATGAAGTCATAGTATTAAGATCATCGACCATTGGTCTTATGAGAGCGTCTATGTACTCCGAATCTGCTCTATTTGCCTCGTAAGTACTATTTGGCATTATACCTTTACCTCTTCTCCTTTTGTTTTAATTTGTTTGCTGTCTACCGAGAACCGTATGACTTTCTCTATTTTGTCTGGTTTTAGGTTCTCTGCAGGGTTTTGTATTATTCTTAGCACAGGGTTTGTTGCGCAATGAGATACTACATACAACCAATACTTCTCTCCTAACCGTTTTGCTTTAATCCATTCATTCGGTGTGAGAAAGATTATTCCTTCTTTTGCTCTTCCTTTCACTTCAATATATCTTATTTCATCAATTCCTTTTGATTTAATGTCAAAGCCGCATCCATCGTTATCTTTTGAAACGTCCACAGGGTCTCTTTTGTTCTTTATTTCATACTTCATTGCGACTTCCATCGCAATTTTTTCTATCTCATTATCTCTTTTCATGCCAGAAAGTTCTTTATCATCTTCTGTTGGGTATGGGACTAAGCCTATTACAGCAATAACTTCTGGCAGGCCCATTGAGAGATTCTTTTCTTTTTCTATCTCATCTAATAATGTGTTTTTTCTGTGTTTATAATCCTCGATTTTTCTTCTTACATTAAGTAACTGTAACTTCATATCTTTGCCGCGCTTTTGTTTCTCGATGTATTCTTGTTCTTTCTTCATTGCTTCGGCAAGCAAATAGTTTAAAGAACGTCTGAGATATTTGTGTTTTATATCTAAGTCTTTGAATATTTGCTCCCGGATTTCTTTAAAGTAAGGATCCATTAGCTCATTAACAGACCAATTTATTATGGGCTCTTCATCTTTTGATATCTCTTCAATAAATGACCTGAACTTAGGAGGATTTGAACAAGGCTTAAGATCCCATATTATGAAAGGTCCTTTTCTTGTTAGTTCTCCGTTTCTCTTTTGATGGATTGCGAAGAGTTTCTCTCCCATCTTATTTCCTTTACCATCTCTTATTTCTCCTTTAACAAACCATAACATTGCCTCATCTGTGGCTTCAGGATCAAAGAAGATTGCTCCTTCTGAAAGTGTTGAGCTAAACTTCTCAAGAATTAAGTCAGTCAGTGCTTCAAACAGTGGATGTCCTGGTGCTAAAAATTCTGTTGAATGATCTTCTTTTATTATTGATTTGTTAAAGCATATCTGAGAATAATACCTTTTGTTCTGAGTAACAGGATCTTTTGATTTTTTTCTTATGATTACTGGAACTTCTTCTATCCTATAAACGTCCTCTTTAATCTTTTGAATTTTTCCATCAAAATATCTGAAGCCCTCAATAAAAAACTGTTCTATATATTCGGGGATTAAGCGATACTCTTCTGCAAGTTCTTTTTTTTCTTTGAATTTGTCAAGATCAACAAATCTCGTTGCTAATGCTTCTTCTGATGCTTTTGCAAGTTTTTCTTTAGCATTCAGTTCTATTTTGTCAATTTTCTCAAATTCTTCTTGCGTGATTCTATTCAATATGGCTTTCTTCATTACATCTTCAAATTTGATTCCTTCCTCGTCAAAAATCTCACTTATAACATCGTAAACTCTATCCTTGCCAAGATGTTCCCTCATTAATTCTAATTTTTCGAGGATTCTTTTGAGAACCTCTCCTTCCCTTGTGTCTTCAGCAATAAGGTTGTAGATGTGAACTTCATATCTTTGGCCGTATCTGTGAATACGTCCCATTCTTTGTTCTAGCCTGGTAGGATTCCAAGGGATATCATAATTAACCATTAATTTACAAAACTGTAAATTAATTCCTTCTCCGGCTGCCTCGGTTGCAATCATTATTTGACATTTGTTTTTGAAATCATCCTCTGCTTGTTTTCTTTCATCCATTGACATAGATCCATCAATATGAGTTACTGAGAATCCCCATTGCTGTACTTTTTCCATTAAATAATCAAGTGTGTCTTTGTGCTCAGTAAAAATAAGAAGCTTTTCATCGCTGTTTCTTATCTCTTCTATATCAATGCATCTTCTAAGCTCGTTTAGTTTTCTTTCCTGGCCTTCTCGTTCCACATTTTTTGCTAATTCTACAAGACGTTCAACTTCTCTGATTTCTTCTTTTAATTCTTCCTTGCTTCTAGCTGTTGTCAAACCCATTACTTTGTTCTCTACTTCCCATCTGTCAGACTCTTCCATGTCCTCTAGTTCTTCTTCACTAAATGCGGCCTCTTCACTTTCTTTTGGAGGATTATCCCAGAAAGAGAGTCTCTCACTTAATCTTCTAGCTCTTCTCTCCAATGATTTTCTTACTGCTCTAACACTTGAAGCTAATCTTCTCTGTAGAACTATTAATGCTAGAGCAATGGCAACTCTTTGGTTTGCCATTCTTTCTGCTTTTTCAAAGTTTTCTCTAACGTATTGTGTGACTGCCTCATACAACATCTTTTCTGATGCTGATAGTTTATAAGGGATAGTCGTTACCTTTCTTGGTGGGAAGATTGGTCTTCCATCTTCATATCTCATATCTTCCTTTAATCTCCTTAACATAATCGGATTTTCTTTATTTCGTATTGCTTCACTAATAAGCTCTGTATTTGCGTACAAGTCTTTTTCTAATAAATTAAGCAAGAGTCTGAAGTTCTCAGGATCCCCCTTATGCGGCGTTGCGGTTAGAAACAGTAAATGTTCAGATGTTTCAGAGAGAACTTTACCAAATTTATATCTTAAACTTTCATCTGTCTTATCTCCATATTTGTATGCAGAGAGTTTATGCGCTTCATCTACAATGACAAGATCCCATGTGAAGTTAAGATTTTTTAGCTGCTCAAGAACATCTTGAGATCTTGATGCAAAATCAATTGAAACTAGGAATTGATTGTATTGCTCCCAAACAGCAGAACCCATTGTATTGACAATTGATCTATCAATGGGCATAAATGTTTCTCCAAACTTTTCAGATAGTTCTCTTTTCCATTGAGAAACCAAAGCTGGAGGGGCAACAATAAGTATTTTTTCAATAGCTTTCCTGTATTTCAACTCTTTTAACAATAATCCTGCCATAATGGTTTTACCTGCTCCAGGATCATCCGCAAGCAAAAATCTTATTCGTGGTTTTTTTAGGAGATAGTCGTAAACCGCTTCTATTTGATGAGGCAGAGGATCTATCTTAGATACCCCCACTGCAAACAAAGGATCAAATTCATAAGACATTCTTATTCTTTGAGCCTCTAAAGCAAGCCTGAATTGCTTGGGATTTGCTGTTAGTTTTGGACCTTCAACACCCCCGATGATGGAAACTTTTTCTTTGAATTCTTCTTCTGAGTAAACTGATTGATATGATTTCTGAGTTTTAATTCCTGCTCCAATAACTTGAATTCTTTTTCCAACCTTTTTGATTATATGCACTTTTACATCTTCTGGCCAAAAAGGCCCTTTTATTATGACTCCTTCTTTGAGTTCTGAAATATCTTGAATAGCCATTCTTCTAATCCTCCTCTACCTCACGTTTTTTAGATAATGATATCCTATAATCCTTTTCTGTTTTTGTTTTTTCGATGATCTCTTGGTCGATTTGTTTTTTGAGTATCATTGAATTGAGTCTTGGATAACTTATCATGCTCACTTCATCATATATTCCTTTT